>QHNT01000269.1 GCA_003218515.1 Verrucomicrobiota bacterium
GAAGTGCATCTTGAGTATCTTCAACCCCATTCTAATATACGAACAGTTCTTCGTATATGAATTCGGCATAAGATGTACCTCCGCGATTTTCAGTTCGTTCTCCGCAAGCATCATTTCGAGCTTTACCGTCGCGCTCGCGAGATTTGGGAGCCGATTGAGCTACAGGTGAAAGGGGCCATCCCGAAGCGTTTTCGTTTCGGTGGCGTCGGTAAGATTGTCCTGGAGCTCGGCCACGAGAAAAAGAAGAGGGCGGAGTATCGGGAGCGTTTGGGTGTCGGGCTCTATCATTTCGAAGACTTCGACGTTCATGCGTTCCTAACGATTCCCCACCCTGCCGCAATCGCACAGATTATCGAGATTACGGAGAAGAGTGGGCGTGATCTTTGTGCGCGCTTTTCGACAGCAGCCGACTGGCTTTTCGACCTGTTGGATGAAGCAAGAAAGCAGCCGAACCAAGCGCTATACAGAATGGCGGCCCCGCCACGCCTCTCGGCAACTCGGGATTCCCGGAAGGGCCGCCATTGGTGAGCTTGATTGTTAGGCAGCATTCACGTCATGCGCCATTCATGGAAAGTAGTCTTGGTCGGATGTGTTGCGGGACTGCTTTTATCAGGTTGCGACTTTACAGACCGCAGCACGAAGCCAGAAGTAGAGTGTTTCTATAATCTTCGGAACATTGATAGTGCCGAGCAGCAGTGGGCACTCGAGCACAACAAGACGACGAACGACACGCCAACTTGGGATGATGTTTGTCCTTACTTGTCTCGCGCTGGAGACTCCATCCCGAAGTGTCCGTCTGGAGGGAAGTACAGTCTAGGGCGTATCGGCGAGCCACCAAGTTGCTCTGTTGTTGCACATGCGACATTGTATCGCACGAAGAGAACGCCGCCCTGGACGCCGGGAAAATGAGTTGCTGCCTAACAAGAGCCGGTCGAGCCAATCGGAGTGAGCCGGTCAGCTTTGCTTCGAGTTCAACGTCGCGAGCGGCTCACTCCGATGGCTCACCTTTTCGTTAGCCGGCAAGACCACGTGTATGTCTTGGTTCACGCGCCTGTTCAAGAAAGACAAGCCCGAGCCGGAAGGATATGCTCGACTCGATTTCATCCGCACATTTCCTCACGTGTTTTGGGTTTCCAGCATCGGTTACGACGAGCGTTCTCCGAAAGGATTTCGCTACAAGGTTCTGACGATGCGCCACGAACCAGAAATGCTCATTGAGCTTATCCTGCTGCGGGAGTCCGTGAACGGCAAAAAGACGAAGGTCACGCATATGCAAGCGCCCATCGACAGGTTTGGAGTGACTGAAGACATGGTGCGGCAATTGGGCCAGGACCAATCCGTGTCCTTCGAGCGATTTGATCTGACGGACATTCGCACGTTTGACGAGTTTCGCGCCAGAGCCATTGAGATTGGCTGGGATGCTGCGCAGAATGAGTAGAAATCAACCGGCTAACGAGATCACTGGACGGGCCACGTCGGTTGGCAATTCGAACGCACTCGGTCGCCCGCATCGCTCGGTATCCGACGTTAGGCACCTATGATTCGCGAGCCAACAGAACGACAGATTGTGGCAGCGAAACGGCTTGGAATTCACAGTGATGGTATGACATTTCGGGTCATCTCTGCTCATATCGGAGATGAGCTTGATCGCAGGTCGGACGAATATGTGAAGAAGCACGCCTTGGCACCAGGCATGAGAGTCCGATATGTCGGCACAAAGGCTGACTTTCCCAAGAAGCTTGTAATTAGTTCTTACGGCAAGAATTGCTTTCTTTATTTTAAGGGCGGCTCAGAGTTTTATTGTCGGCCTTGGGATGTCGTTCCAGTTTGACGCCAGATGCCGAACAAGAAAAGGAATTCAGATAACCTGGAGTGAAAGCGGCGGGAGACGTCGGTTGGATGAGCAGCGACGCTCGCTTCACTCCAGGTTATCTGCATCCCGGGTTGAACGAAGCCACGTCGTGGGGATGCAGCCAGCATTCCATCCAACAGTTCAGTGGCGAAGGATTTTAGGTGGCGGTACCGTTCGCAATTTCAAGGTAGGGTCATCGCGCTGCGATGACCGCGCCGCGTTCAGCGGCGCAACGGAATGTACGCAAAGCAATGGATAACGAGATTCCGTCCGCTGGACGCGGCCGGTGACGCCGCAGCGCGGCGTCCCTACCATCGCAAAATGTACCACTGCCGGATTTTAGGATGGCGTGCGGGGAACTTTTCTGGTATGCATGGTGGTGCAGCATTATGGACTTCAAACAATATTGTATCCCCACCTCTCTCAAATCGCGGCGTAGCGGCTTTACGCTGATTGAGCTCCTGGTGGTGATCGCCATCATCGCGATCCTGGCCGGCCTGCTCCTGCCCGCGTTGAGCAAGGCCAAACAGAAAGCCCACCAAATCAAGTGCGTCAGCAATCTGAGGCAGATGGCGCTGGCCGCTATTCTGTATCAACACGATACCGGTAAGCCGATTGATTACACGACCGTTGATATGCTCTGGATGAAGACGCTCATTGATTATCAAGCCAAGGTGACGGCAATCCGGCTTTGTCCGACCGCGTCGTCCACAAACCGTGTCAATGGCCAGGGCGACGCCATCCATCCTTGGTCCTGGAATTCAGGCGCGAATCTGATGTTTGGGAGCTATGCCATCAATGGCTGGCTTTACCCCTTTAAGGGAGCTACGCAGTTGTATTTTCCGAATGATGGCCCGAAGTGTTTTGCCAATGACAGCGCGATCACTCACTCGGCGCAAACGCCGTATTTCATGGATGCCGTCTGGCCCGACATCTGGCCCAAAGCGACGGATCGGCCGACTCCTGACTTATTCCATGGGGGTACCGTGGACGATCAGGAAATGCAACGCTGTCTGATCGCCCGTCATGGCGCCTCCCCCACAGACAGTTCGATCCGAAAGGTCGATCTCAAACAGAGATTGCCGGGGGCGATCAACCTGAGTTTCGCTGACGGCCACGCTGAACTGTCATCCCTGGAAAATCTCTGGAATTACCAGTGGCACCTCGGCTATGTTCCGCCCACTGTCCGTCCGGGGAGATAACCTGTTATGACTGTGGCCCGTCAGCCATAAGGTCTAGGCCGCACTACACGCATCTCATGTCCAGCGAACAACAGCCCAAACAGACGTTGATGAACCGCCAGCTTTCCGTGCGCGGCATTGGCATCCTGGCGCTCGTCGGTGGCACCGTCATCGCATACCTCAGTGTCGTCTCACCGCTATTGGCTGCGTCGCGCCATGAGCAGAGCGTCACGACTTCACTCAAGGGCGCGGGCATCACTCCGCTGATTCTCGCGCTCGGCATTGTTTACACTTTTTTCCCGGAGAGAGCGACCGCGCTGCTCGGACATCCGCAGAAGCCGACGCGTTTGGGCTGGGCGTTCAGTCTGGTCTTTGGGCTTCTTGGCATCCCGCTTTACCTGTGGCTCAAGAGCAGATTGCGAGAGTACGGATATGGAGCTTGAGACCGTGCGGCCTAACCATATGTGGTTGCTGGTTTTTACTTGGCCATCGCGTTTTTGCTCACGAGCGATTCGGTCAGGAAGACTTTTGGAAAGAGACATGGACAAGACACCTAAACATGTGGATCGACCCCGCATTCATGCATGAGGTAACCCAAGCTAATAGGGAAACAGACGCCCGCCAAATTCTTCACAAGCCATAAAGGCCTAGGCCGCCGCGCGCCATGTCCATTGCAGTCGCCATCGGAATCGTAGCAGTGTTGGCCATCGGCGTTTTGCTGTGGCTCCAAGAGCTTTCGGTTCGCCGACTCGTCGCGAAACGGATGCAGACCAGAAAGGCACAGCCCGCCGACGAGTTTGGCCGACACTTCTTCACTGATGCCACAGCGCCCATAGCCTCACGTCTTCGTGAGATTCTGGCGCGCCACATTGAGGTGGATTTGTCGCGGCTCCATCCCGACGACCGCTTCATTGAGGACTTGGAGATGGTCGAGCTTGACTCTCTTTCGGCCGTTAATTTCGCAGTCGATATTGAGCGGGAGTTTGATATCAGTATTCCGGACGCAGACGCAGCGAGACTCAAGACGTTCAGAGATGTGGTTGAGTATGTATCAAGAGCAATCAGACAGACGGCGGCCTAAAAGGGAATGGCGTGACACCCGGAATCGAACTTGCGCTCGGCTCGACGCTTCTCTTCGGGATCGGCGATTTTGTCTATAAGCGCGGCGCGGCAGCCGGAGTTCAAGCGCACCACTTTCTGATGGTGCAGTCCTGGGTCTTCACGCCAACGGTGATCCTGTATGGAATCGTCACCGGCTCACTCGCCTTCGGCCGCGCGGCGCTGTGGGGCGGCCTGGCGGGGTTTTTTATCTTCATCGGCTTTTACAATTTCGCCTACAGCTTAAAATCGGGCTCGGTGAGCGTGAACGCGCCGATTTTCCGCGTGTTGGTCGCCACGGTTGCGGTTGGAATCGGTAATTTCATCCACAAGATCGGATTGCGCGCGGGTGCGACACCGGCCACGCTCGTCGTGGCACAGGCAGCCGTCGTCGTGACGCTCGCGACCGCGTTCGCCGGCGGCGTGGATGGCCGGCTCCGGCCCGCGGCGCGCGCCTGGCGCTACGCACCGGTGGCGGCGCTCCTGCTTGCGGGCGCATTCGTTTTTCTGGTGGAAAGCCTGGCGCGGGGCGAAGCGAGCGTGCTCGTGCCGATCGCACAGATGGGATTCGTCGTCACCGCCGTGCTCGGTTTCTTTTTCCTCGCCGAACCTTTCACTTTGCGGAAGGGCGCGGGCCTTGCCGCAGCGCTCGCCGCGTTGGCAAGCCTCGCTTATGGCAGGACGCCGTGATCGGAGCGGAACCGGCGGACTCAGTTTACGGCGCCGGTTTTTTTGAGGTTGGACGGGAGATTGGGAAAGGAGACATCGGCGGACATGCCGGCGCGCAGCAATCCTTCGTGATTGTCCAGGCCCACTTTCACGCCGAACACCTGCTTGATGCGCTCCTCCAACGTCTGGACGTTGCGCGGTGTGAACTCCGCGGCGCGCGCAATTTGCTCGATCGTGCCTTCAAACTCCTTGTTCGCAAAGGAATCAACCTTCACTTTCACCCGCCCGCCGGGTTTAATGTGCCCCAGCCATGGCTCAGGCACATAAACACGCACCCAAAGGTGCTGCGGCAGCAGCAGGGTCGCCACTTCGCGATTGGGCGCGAGCACATCCCCTGCCTTGACGGTCAACACCTCCAGAACGCTATCGGTCGGCGCCACGATGCGCATTTCGCTCAACTGCGTTTCGATTTCCGCTAATTGTGCGCGGGCCTGCGCGACGCGTTCCGGGCGCGTGCCGGCCAGGAGCAAATCACAGCGGCTCTTTGCGGCGGCGACGCTTTTCTCCAATGCCTGCGCGCGGCTCGCGGCCTGGTCGTGCTCCGTGTCGGAAATGGTCTTGCTGGCAAACAGTTCGTCTGCGCGCCTGGCGTCAGCGCGCGCCAGTTCGAGCTGTGCGGTCAGTGATTCCCAATCGTGTCTGGCTGCTTCGATCTCCTCCTTGCGCGGCCCGGCGACCAGCTCCGCCACCAGGGCGGTGGCCTGATCCCGCCGCGCCTTCAGTTCCGCGGCGTCCAGTTCAGCAATCACCTGCCCGGCTTTCAGCGTGTCGCCCTCCTGCGCCAGAATTTTTTCCACGCGCCCGCCGTAGCGCGAAGCGACGTGGACTTCGTCCGAGTCAATCGTCCCAGAAACAATGGCAGGGTTGGAATCACTTCTCGAGCATGACGCCAAAAGGGTGGACACCAGCAGAACGCCCGCGGCGTTGCCGAAAAGTTTTTTCACCTGAATTCTGAACACGCCCTCAGGAGTTGTCTCCATCGATCAAACGACCCAAGCCACCGAGGATAGAACCTTCTTCACGCCCCTTCCCGCCGGCTTTGGGCGCCGCGGCGATGATTCGGTCGGCCATGCGGCTGAACGGAAGCGACTGGAGCCAGATCCGGCCCGGCCCGCGCAGCGTCGCGAAGAACAAACCTTCCCCGCCGAACAGGGCCGATTTGATTTTGCCGACGAATTGGATGTCGAATTGAACGTTCGGTTGAAAAGCCACAATGCAACCCGTGTCCACCCGCAGCACTTCGCCGGGGCCGAGCTCGCGCTGGTAGATCGTTCCGCCCGCGTGGATGAATGCCCACCCGTCGCCTTGCAACCGTTCCATGATGAAGCCCTCGCCGCCGAACAAACCGGCCCCGATTTTTTTATTGAACGCAATACCGACGCTGACGCCTTTGGCCGCGCAAAGGAAGGCGTCCTTTTGCGCAATGAGTTCACCGCCGATTTCAGCCAGGTGTACGGGAATGATTTTCCCGGGATACGGCGCGCCGAACGCCACGCGCTTCTTGCCGACGCCGCGGTTCTGGAACACGGTCATGAAGAGCGATTCGCCCGTGAGCAGACGCTTGCCTGCGCTGACCAGCGCCCCCAGAAATCCACTGCTCTGTTGCGAGCCATCGCCGAAGATGGTTTCCATCTCGATGCCGTCCTCCATGTACATCATGCCGCCGGCTTCGGCGACGGCGGCTTCCATCGGGTCGAGTTCCACTTCGACATATTGCATGTCATCGCCGTAAATCTTGTAATCCACTTCGTGCATCGTAGTCATAGGTCGTAAACGGGTTGTCTTGTTTGCCACTGAGACTATCGCCTGGCGGCGAGGTTGACAGCTACAAAATCGTTACCCGTCGCAATGAGCGTTGGGCGTCGGCTCAACACCTTGCAGATGGAATTCATTTCTTTCTGCATGGCCAAATCTGCGGGATGTGCCAGATTACTGCTCGGCCATCCATGACCTTCGCCTCGCGCACCGAAGCCGGACAACGATTGGGCCATTATCTGGCCGAACTAAACGTTCAGGCGAATCTCGTTTTGGGTTTGCCCCGCGGTGGCGTGATTGTGGCTGCCGAAGTCGCCGGCATTTTGAAATGTCCGCTCGACGTGCTGGTGGTCCGCAAGATCGGCCATCCCGGGCACCGTGAATTCGCCGTCGGCGCGCTGGCCGAGGACGGCACGCTGGTGTTGGACGAGGAGGTGATCGACCGGACCGGCGTCTCGCAGGCTGATTTAAGGGAAGTACTCGCGGAGGAAACGGAGCGGCTGACCGAATATCGGGCCCGATTTCTTCGCTCCAATCGGCCGCCGCTCAAGGGTAAAAGCGCGCTGATCGTGGACGACGGTCTCTTTGTTGATCCCGAGTTCGACGCGGTAGGGCGTTATTATCACAGCTTCCCACAAACGACCGACGAGGAAGTGATGAAAGTGTTGGGCAGTACCGATGATGACTTCCGATAATCTCTCCAAACTGCTTTTGTTTCTCATGTGTTTCCTGACTGGCGGCTGCACCTGCACGTACACGCAGGCGCCCGGCGCAGTGGGCAAAGTAGTCGATGCCGACACGGGAACACCAGTGCGGGGCGCGAACATCACTCGGTTAAGTGTCGCACCTTACTTTCCGAGACTTACAGAAGGATCACAGTCGCAGGCGTGGCAGCCGCCTGCACCACCGCAAGGCCTCCCTTCCGTAACAGTTCAATCTAACAAGGATGGTTCTTTCAATCTCCAGCCCGATTTTTACACAGCCCTCATGCTAGAGATGCACAGCGCGAACCCAGAAAAGCATTCCGGTTCGTTCTTGGTAATTGCGAATGGATACGTCACAAACGACTTGCATGGCTTTGCCACCGCCCATGATCGCTGGCGTGTTCACTTCGGTCGGGTTCCATTGAAGAAATTGAATGAATCCAGCAATCTGCTCAACCACACGGATTGAACGACAGCAGGTTCCACTCGTCGCGCAGCTCCGCCGGAATTTCGTCCAGAAAACGCGACGGCTGTTGCGCCGCGTCACCGCCTTTTCCCTGCGTGAAGCGAACCAGCGGATAGCTCAGGTAAAGCTCGCTTTTCGCCCGCGTAAGCGCGACGTAAAAGAGCCGCCGTTCCTCTTCCTCGCCCTCGAGCGTGCCCAGCGAACGCGCCGCCGGAAACAGTCCGTCGCAGAGCATGATGACGAAGACGACTGCGAACTCGAGTCCCTTGGCCTGGTGGACAGTCGAAAGCCGGATTTGTTCGGTGTCCGTGGCTGCCGGCTGGTCGTCTTCCGCCTCGAGATTCGTGAGCAGCGCCAGTTGTGTGAGAAATTCTTCGGGGTTGGAAAATTGCCGGGCGAAATTGGCCAGTTGCTCCAAGTCTTCATACCGCGAGCGATAGTTCGTGTAGTGCGCCTGCAAATAAGCCTCATAGTCCGCTTCCAGTGCCAGCCGAATCATCTTCGCCGCGCTGCCGCGCACGGACGCCGCTTCGAGCTGCGCCATCGTGGCGGTGAACTGCGCCCAGGCCGTCGCGGCTTTCTTCGGCACACTGCCGGCGCATGATTGCAACGTCTCGGCAATCGGGTTTTTGCCGTTTGACTCCGCGCTCCGCGTTCCGCGTTGCGCGTTGCAGGCCGCCCAGAGTTTGTCGGCGCTCCTGCCTCCGATGCCAGGCAGAAGTCTCGCGAGCCGTTTGAACGCCAGTTCGTCCCGCGGATTGCAAACGAGCTTGAGATACGCGGCGACGTCTTTGATGTGCGTCTGCTCGAAAAAGCGGATGCCGCTCGTGATGCTGAAGGGAATGTTGCGCAGGGTCAGTTCGAGTTGCAGTTCAAGCGCGTGAAAGTGCGCGCGATAAAGCACCGCCACGTCGTTCAGGTTGACTCCTTCGTCGCGCAGCTCGAGCGCGCGTCGAGCAACGAACGCCGCCTGCTCGCTGGCATCGCCGCAGGTGACGAGCACCGGTTTGACGCCGGATTTGCGAACGGGCGTGAGTTGCTTGCCAAACTGATGAACGTTCGCGGCAATGGCGGCATTGGCCACCAACAGAATTTCCGGCGTGCTGCGGTAGTTCGTTTCGATTTTGTAAACCTTCGCTTCCGGATAGCGTTCGGGAAATTGATGGATGTTTTGGAAATTCGCGCCGCGCCACGAGTAGATGCTCTGCGAATCGTCCCCTACCACCATCACGTTGTGATGCCCCGCGGCGAGCAGGTCAATGAGGTCGCTCTGGAGCTTGTTCGTGTCCTGATATTCGTCCACGAGAATAAACTGCAATCGGCGCTGGTATCGTTCGCGCACTTCAGCGTGCTCTTGCAGCAATTTCAGCCAGAGCACCAGCAGGTCGTCAAAGTCCATCACGCCGGTGGCGCGCTTGCGTTCGGCGTAGCGACGTTGCACCTCCCCGAACTGTGGCGTGAGCGGACAGAAATAATCGTATCGCTCTTCGAGAATCCGCGCGACCGCCTTCTCCGTGTTGACGGCCAGCGAAAAAATGTCGGCGACCACGTCGGCCTTAGGAAAGCCCGACGCTTTGATGTCGATCACCGCCTCATCAAGACAGTCGGCAATCAGGTCCTTCGCGTCTTCGCGATCCAGAATCGTGAAACCCCTTGGATAACCGAGCAAATCAGCGTGCCGGCGCAAAATGCGGTTGCCGATCGAGTGAAACGTGCCGCCCCAGAGCGACGGAATATCGCCGCCGAGCAAATCGGCCACACGCCGCATCATTTCTCCCGCCGCCTTGTTCGTGAACGTGAGCAGCAGGATGCGGTCGGCGGGAATGCCTTGTTCCAGCAGGAAGGCCACCCGATAAGTGAGGGTGCGTGTTTTGCCCGCGCCGGCGCCGGCGATGACCAGGGCCGGCCCGGGTGGCGCGGTGACAGCGGCGTGCTGCTGTGGATTCAGTTCGCTCGCATAGTCGATCTGGAAATTGACCGGCGAACGAAACGGTTGCAGCACGTGGTCGGGCGACATGCCAGGGATTCAAAGGACAAATCAGAAAATGCAAAAGCAAAAAGACACCCGGGAGGCGTGGCCGGAAGACTGATCAACGCTTTGCCTCCTTCGCCGCGAAAATTAAACGGCCGCGGCCAGTTGCCGGCGGACCTTTTCAATGTTGGCCTCGACCCGCTGAATGTAATAGTTCGGCCCGTTAGGATAAGGCCGGTTCAGGAAGCGATACAACCCCCAGAACTCATTCTTGATTTTAGGCAGCACGTATTTCGTCCAAAAATCCGGCGTTTTGCGCACCAGATCGTTTGCGCCGGAAAAATTCTGCGTGGACGCCATTTTCCCTTCATAAAAGCGGGCCGATTCCTCGAATTCCGAATACAGGACAGGCAATTTCTCCACGTAATCGTCCGCCGCCATTTGCCCCAGCAAATCCGCCGTGCCGAGCGCGAAGCCGACCGTTTTTTCAATCTCGCTTTGAAATGGGATGAGCGCCAGGTTTGCGTTGACGCCGGTGCAACGGATCATGTTCTGCACCATCCGGATTTCCGCAAGCGGGGTTCCTTTCTCTTCGAGGAACTGCTCGGCAAATTGGACGCTGCGGGTCACATGCGTCAGCGTGTACTTGGCGCCGGTGCCGCCGGCGTCGTCTTTCTTTTTCAAGTAGCCGGTGTCGTGCAGTAAAATGGCCAGCAAACCCAGCTCAAACAGCCGCTGGTTGACGCCGGGCTTCGCGCCGGCCTGATGGCGCCCATGCAACAGGCGCGCCATGCAAAGCGTGCCCTGCAAGGTGTGTTCGAGGTCGTGATAACGCGCGTCGCTGGCCTGGTAGTCCCTGTATTTTCCCGCAAAGCAATCCTTCAACCAACCCAGCGCCGTGGGGACAAAGGAGCGGCCTGCCTGGGGAAACATCGCCACATACACCGCTTGCACTTCTCTTTCCACCGCGGCGAGATCCTTCGTATCAACCTGCGCGTCCATTTCTGTAAATTTGAACTAATCTAACCGGTTCATTTCGGAATGCACGCATTTTCTTGGCTCTCTGCGTTCGGACGGTAACCGTTCCAAAACGATACGGCTTCGGCGAAAAAGTTGTGCCAGAGGCCGCATCTCTTTTAAAAAGAAAGCATGAGCAGAACCATTCTCACTTTTGTGGATGACCTCTCCGAGGGCCTCGCGCCCTTCGCCGCCGCGCTGGTGGGTTTTCTGCAATCGTGTCAACAAGCCGGGGCCGTCGTGGCCGACAGCACCCGTCTCCGGAGGCTTCCCGCATTTAAGCCGGCAATGGTCAAAGCAGGTTGAGATAATTCACCGAGGGCTTGGCCAAGGGTCTGACGGCTCCCGCTACGTTGGCCTCCCTACGCACCGTCTCGAGGATCTGTCTGGCAAATCGCCAAAGCAGTCGTTGATTTGCTGGCCCCATGGAGTTCGGCGCGAGGGCGCGCCGAACAGCAGCCGGGGCGGCGCTGCGCTCCCCAGTTATCCGGGTTGCCTCCTTCCAATTGAAAGTTCAACCTCCCGTTGGGAAAGCCGCGTCTCCGAAATCCACGCGAGAATTTGTCCGGCGGCCGTTTGCGGCGCAGTGCCGAGCACGTTGTGGTCAGCGCGCCACACCGTTTTGCCGCCGCGATAGCCGGGACAATTCTTGCGCAACCACCAACGCACGTAGCACCACGGCACCAACGGGTCCACCAAACCCGCCAGATAATAGACCGGTTGACCGAATTGCCGCGCGACTGGCCGGAAGTCATTGTGCGCGATAAGCGCGTAACGATGACCAATCGCGCGCCGGTCTGCTTCGACCGTCCGGTTCGCCACAAATTCACCAATGCTGGCCAGTGTTTCCGGTGCGCGCTTGTGTCGGAACCGGGCGTAGCACGCATAAACAACGCAAAACAGTTTCACTACCCACAGCGGTGTCGCGCTGCTGACCAGACCCGCCATGCGAACCGCCCAATTCACCGGGTGCCGGACAAACCCGCCCGCGAGGATCAGGCCTTGTGTTTGAAAGTGCGGTTGAGGGCGGGGAGGTTTTCGCACGTTGGACCCGCCCCCGCCGGAGGAGGGGAGCCGAACTTCGGACACGCCGTGGCGGTTCTCCTCCCGGGATGGGATGCGTTCACCGGGAATCTGGTCTCTGGCAATGATCGCCCAGGCAGGCTGCGAACCGAACGATTCGCCCAGCAGCCAACCGCGCTCGATTCCGTTCGCCAACAACGCTTCCTCGATCGCTGCGGCGTAATCGTCCAGCGACCAGGTCACCGTGCGCGGGTAAGCGAACTCAACAAACCGGACACGACCCGCGATCGCCGCGCGAAAACTGCTCACCAGCGTCCAATCGCCGTGCATGCCGGGCAGATAAACCAGCGTCGGCAACAACGCGTCCCCGTGGACGCGGAGTTGGAGTTCGTCAGTCATTTATTGTCCCTTTGCGTGCTGTGCGTTCAAGACCATTCCAGTCGGTTGCAAGTGCGGTTCAATGCTACGAGCATTTCGCCTTTGTCTTCCTCGGGCTGTTACAGCGCAAGCCGGAGAAAAGCCATAAAAGAATGAACCTTTTGGCACGCTGTAGTTATTAACGGGCAGACTGGATTGGGAAATCGGAAGCACATTATGAAAACGACAAAATCAATCTGTTTGACCGTGGCAATTGTAACGGGGGCGATAGTTGGCGCACGCGCGGAACAGTTCCGGACCGATATCAACCCGGCGATGCAATATTATCAGGCTTTTCTTGTGGCTCCTGATTTGCCGCAAGCAGACCGCGATTACTTGTTCGCGAAAGAATGGCGCTGGCAAAAGGTCCCCGAACGATTCGGCGAACTCGTTGGCCGCTACGACAACCAATTGAAACTGGTGCGTCAGGCAGCGCAGCAGACTGTGCCCTGCGATTGGGGCATTGATATGAGCCTGGGTCCGGCCACGCTGCTGCCGCACCTCGCCCAGGTCAAGGGAATCGTCCAGGCGACCCGCTTGCGCGTTTTATGGCTTTTGCAGAATGGCCGGCAGGCAGACGCGCGTGACGATTTGCTGGCTGCGTTTGCGCTGGGAAGAAATTCCTCCCGCGACGGCACATTGATTTCTGCGCTGGTTCAAATTGCCGTTGAAAACATCGTCTATGCCACTGTGGCGGAGAATTTTTACCGGTTCTCCCCGGAAACCTTGAACCAGTTGGTGGAAGGATTCGATGCCGCTCCGCCCCGGCGCACGATGGCTGACTGTGCCCCGACGGAAAAACTCTTCTTCCTCGATTGGCTGGCGAACAGAATTGTGGAACTGCAAAAAGAGAACCGGGGCGACGAAGCCAAAGTGATGGCGGGAGTAAAAGAGCTGTTGTCGTATCTTGATGTCCCGGAGGAGGGCCAAGCCAATCAAGCTCCACTCAATCGCTCGGAACAGGTGATCAAAGCGGCGGGTGGCACGAGCGACGGCGTCCTCAACCTGCTCCGCGACATGGAGCCGCTCTACCAGCGGCTCGCGGTGATTCTGGCCCTGCCACACGGGGAATTTGAAGAGCAGGCAAAGCAGTTCAGCGCCCGGATCATTCAGTCTCAAAACCCTCTGGTGTCGATCGGCTTTCCTGCTTTCGAGAAGGCAAGGCACAGAGAGTTTGTGATTATGGTCAAACTCGCCATGGTGCGAGCCGCCGTGGAACACAGATTACATGGCGACGCGGGATTGCAGAGCGTGACCGATCCCTGCGGTCAGGGTCCGTTCACGTTCGAACGTTTCGTGTTCAACGGTGTGGATCGCGGATTCGTGCTCAGGTCCTCCTATGCTCCAGCTGGGTTTCCGGAAGTGCTCATTTTCACTGAGAAGGACGGACCTCCATTTTATATGGACGGGCAGCGTGCTGGCGAGGCGCTGTCGAAATGATCCCGCAAACCAATATGGCCGAGCCAGGCAGATTCTAAATGGAACCGCCCGGCTCTTTTGGTTATAATTGAAATGTGTTCACCCTGAATCCAGCGTTCGTGGAAATCGAAACCTCAGTCACGCAGAGTCTCCTGGAGCAGGCTCACTCAGGGGATACCAAAGCGTTCGGCGAGGTCTGTCGGGTTTATGAAACGCGCCTGTTGCGACAGGCCATCGCGCTTTCTGGCAACGCAACCCTGGCTGAAGATCTGGTTCAGGACACTCTGGTTGAGGCCTGGAGGTGTTTGCGCCGCTACAACGGACGATGCCGGTTTTTCACGTGGCTGTGCGCGATTCTGCTTCATCGGTACCGCAATACGCTGCGAGAGAAGCGTCCCATGCCTCTGTCCACGCTCGCGGGCCGCGACCGCGAGGAATTTCAGAACCGCATCGACACCCTCGCCGATCGCGATTCTTTGCCCGACCAGACAGCCCAGCTTCGTGAACAGGCCGCGCTGATGCGGGACTGCGTCCAAGCGTTGCCAACCAAACATCAGCAGGTCATTTATTTGCGCTTCTACGTGGACAATTCCCTGGAGGGAATTGCCGCGGCGCTGGGCTGTTCCGTGGGAACCGTGAAATCCAGGTTGTTCCATGCCCTGGATAAGCTGCGAGGCATGAACGCCCTCAACACGCAATGGGCGAATCTCAAACCGAAAGCTGGACGTTTATGAAACCCTGTTCAAAATACCGGAAGCGCATCGCCTGGCTGGCACTCGACGCGTTGGATGTCCAACAGGCACGGGATCTCCGCGCGCACCTCGAAGCCTGCGAAGGATGCCGCCGCTATCTGGCCGACATCTCCGGCGTCACTGAAAAGCTGAACGCGGCGAAGATAGAGGCGGGCATCCAGGCGTCCGAATCCTTCCACCAAAAAGTCGTCGGCGCACTGAGGTCGGAGGAAACAGCTTCCGCCTGGGAAACCCTGGCCGATCTCGCAGGAAGGCGGCTTCACGGGCGCGTGGCTTGGCCCGTGATCGGTGCAGCCGTAGTGGTGATTGCAGCGTTGTTCCTCTTCGTGCAGCGGCCGGGTATTCCTTTGCCTGCGCCAACCGGTGCTCAGGCCGTGCTGAAGCCAAACGTAAAGAGGGACCTCGATCCGACGATCTCCAACTACCAGATGGTTGCGAATCGATCCTTGGAGGAATTGGACGAACTGTTAACCAGACAAGGAAACAGGAACCCGCCGCCGATTCAAATCTATACGGCCTCGACTCTTCCACGCGCGAATGCGCCGGATTGAGGCGCCAGGGTTTGCGCGCTTTGGATGATGAGCCGTAGCCGGTTAACAACCGGCGCTACAGCAGACTACCAGTCTGCGCTACGCTGTAGCGCCGATTGTTAATCGGCTGTATCGCGGACTGGCAGTCCGCACGAGCCAGCTCGTTGTCAATGGCCCTGGCCTCCGGCTCCCTCCGGCTCAGCGTTGATACACACTCCGCTTGCAATTCTCTCCATTCACGGTCAGCATCAGGCAGGCAAATCGCTATGAAACGGCGTTGGAACTTTTCACTTTGGGCGGGATTCCTTCTCGTGGTGCTCGGCCTCGTGAGTTATGTCACTTTCTTTGTGCGGTTCCCGATCACGCGAGATTTTCCGTGGGCGAACCTTTTGCTTTTTTTCACTGGTGCAGTGCTGCTGGGTAAAGGGTTGATACAATCCTTTCGGCAGCCGGAACTCTATCGCGGCAAAATTCTCGGCTCCATCCTGGCCGCGGTAAGCTTGGCAGGAATCGGTTTCTTTTCCTACGGCCTTTTCTACCTCGTAAGGCAGTTGCCGTCCTCGGCAGCAGCGCCGCGACTCGGGCAGAAAGCGCCGGATTTCACTTTGTCGGACCAAAACGGCAAACCGGTGACGCTGGCCGAGCTTCTCGCATCGCCCTCGGCCGGCACGGCGGGCGCAAGAGCCAACGGCGTCTTGCTGATTTTCTACCGCGGCTACTGGTGACCCCTTTGCGACTCCGAGTTGCGGAGTTTCCAGCAGCGGCTTACGGACTTCAACACACGCGCTGTCCGCGTGGTCGCCATCAGCGTTGACGCGCCGGAGGTGACGCGCCAGCACTGCCAAAAGCTTGGCTTCACCTATACATTCCTTTCCGACCCGAACGCGGAAGTGATCCGGCGCTATGACCTCCTACACCAAGGCGGAGGACCGAAGGGCGCGGACATCGCCCGTCCCGCCGAATTCCTGATTGATTCAACAGGCACGATCCGCTGGATCAATCTGACGGACAGCGTCACCGTCCGCGCTCGCCCCGAACAGGTGCTGAAGGCGTTTGATGACCTGAAGCCGGCTGCGCCAAGCGGCGCATAGGTCGCACCTTCGGTCGTTGGGTTCGGCGCGACGGTGCCTGATGCGTGTGGTTACCTTGTCCAGTAATTCGTGGACCTCTATGCCGCTGACTGAAGTTGAGGTCCGCCCTGGTGAAACGACGAGCGTCACGGTTGAGGCAACGAAGTGAGCGCGGATTGCACGAACGCTTGTCAAAAGCTTGAGACCGCCCCTCCGAAAAAAATCCATTGACAGGATCGGCCAAGTGTATTATTTAACTAATACACTATTGATTGCGATACCTTCACTGATTTGGACCGAGATCAAATTCCTCCTGCCGTGGTGGGCGGTTACTGTCATAAACCACGTAGCCGCGGACGTCAGTCCGCGCACTCTCAAAATATTCAGCGCCGACTCACGTCGGCGGCTACGGTTCGTGGTCCCAATGCTCTCCCAAAATGGCGCCCAGGCTCTCCATGGCCCGAGCATCGTCCGTGGGCACGCCTGGGGAGTCGTCGCGGCTTCCCAAGCTGACGGCAAGTACCGCGCTGTTCGCTGTTGTGCGTTTACGTTGATTGAATTGCTGGTGGTGTGTGGCGTTCTGGGAATTCTCGCGTCGCTGATCACGACCTCTATGATGTCCGCCAAGGCGGAAGCGCGCCAGGTGCAATGTTTGGCGAATCTTCACCAGCATGGCCTGGCTCTGAATGTGTTTTTGGCGGATCACCACGAGTATCCTTTGGCCATGAGCGCCAACGTAAGAGAGCAGTACCCGCATCACCATAGAAGTTGGATGGGTGCGCTGTTCCCCGAACAACTGGATCAAAGGGACGTCTTTCAAGGCGAGCCGAAGATATTTGACTGCCCGGCGACATCGCCGGGAAGAACATTCCCTGCACCTTTGGGATACGCGGACTATGGCTATAACACCTGCGGACTGGGTGGCTTGGTTTTCCAGCCCCTCCTTGGGATAGGCGGGCCCGGGGATAAGCAGGCCAGGAAAATTTATTGAAGCGGATTATCCGCCGCCGGTCCCAGAATCGGAAGTTTCCAATCCCTCTGAACTGCTGGCCATCGGCGATGGATTTAACGGATGGAAAGGTGTCATCAAAGATGGTCTTTGGGCGCTTGGTCGCGGACCGGATGCACAGGAGTTTCTGGGCAGCACCCGTCGTTCGTATCAAAGACACAGCGGACGAGGGAACGTGCTTTTCTGTGACGGGCACGTTGACGTCCTGAAGCTCGAATTCCTGTTTAAGGATGAGACCGACCGGTCCCTGCGAATTTGGAATCGAGACAATCAACCGCATCGAGAACGGCTCAATTCGCTCAAATGACGCCGGCTTGAATGTCCATGCAACTCCACATTTCCCCAAAAGACGGCGTGCCGATCTATCGGCAGATCGTCAACCAGGTGAAGTATCTGGTCGGCTCCGGCCGGCTTGTGCCTGGCGAAGAGTTGCCGCCCATCCGCGTCCTGGCCGAGCAACTCGTCGTCAACCCGAACACGGTCGCGCGCGCCTACGCCGAACTCGAGCGCGCCGGCATCGTGACCAAACGTCACGGTTCGGGAACGTACGTCTCGGACAACGGTTCGCCGCTCAAACGCGCGGAAAGGCTGAAGATCCTCGCTCAGCGCGCCGACGCTTTGGTCGCCGAAGCGCGGCACTTGGAAGTCGAAATCAGCGAACTGCTCGATGTCGTCCGTGAGCGTCACCGGGCCATGCAGTCAAAGGAATAGATATGAGACGACAGGATAGACTACACTCACCGGTCTTGGCCTTCCCTCTCCCCTTCGGAAGGGGAGAGGGTCAGGGTGAGGGGTGGCAGCAGAACACGCCGACGAAGTTGCAATTTCCCCCTCACCTTTGTCCTCTCCCCCGCTGCGGGGGAGAGGAAGAACTTGTCGCCCGACGGCGCGATCAGCGCCACACCCCACGGATTTTCCCATGAATATGAACATACCTGCTTCTTCTCCTAACCAGCCAGTCATTGCCATCAGCGATCTTTCCCGCCGATTCAAATCGAAACTGGCGCTCGACAGCGTCAGCCTCAACGTCGAGCGCGGACAGGTGTTCGGGCTGGTGGGCGCCAACGGCGCGGGCAAAACCACGCTCATCAAACACATCCTCGGCTTGCTCAAGGCGGAATCGGGTTCCCTGCGCGTGTTTGATCTCGATCCGGTTGCGGAGCCGGTCGCGGTGCTCAGTCGCGTGGGCTTTCTTTCGGAGGACCGGGATCTGCCCGGCTGGATGCGAGTGGATGAACTCATCCGTTACACGCGCGCCTTCCACGCGGAATGGGACGCTGCCTACGCGGAGCAATTGCGCGGGCAGTTCCAGCTCGATCCAGCGGCGCGAATCAAACAGCTTTCGCGGGGCGAACTCGCCAAAGCCGGGTTGCTGGTCGCGCTCGCGCATCGACCGGAACTACTGGTGCTGGATGAACCCAGCTCGGGCCTCGACCCGATCGTGCGCCGCGAAATGCTCGAAGCCATTGTCCGCACGGTCGCCGACGAAGGTCGCACCGTGTTTTTCTCGTCGCATCTGCTGGACGAGATCGAGCGAGTTTCCGATCGCTTGGCGATGATGGCCTGCGGACGCGTCGTGTTGCAGGGGCGTCTCGATGAAATCCTCGAATCGCATTTCCGTTTGACGCTGCGCTTCCCGACACCACCGCCGACGCCGCCGAAACTCGCGGGCGCCCTGCTCGTGACCGGCAGCGGCCTGGAGTGGACCGTGCTCTGCAACGGAGCGCGCGCAGAACTGGCAGCCGCGGTTGTAAGACTGGGGGCGCGCATCGTGGATGAAACCGCGGCGTCTCTCGACGAAATCTTCCTCGCCCGCGTCGGCCGTGAACGATCGACGACTGCGAACCCTCAACCCGCTGCCTGGCAGGAAGCGACTCTCGACACTCCCGATGCGATGAAATGATGAATAACACAAAACACAACAGCCCTTCGGGTGATAGTTCCCCTGCGAGGTCCACGCAGTGCCGGCGGCGGGCGCGCCCGTTCCCCTCACCCCAGCCCTCTCCCTCAGGGAGAGGGAGAATCGTTCGTCTCTGGGGCGTGCAATCGCACCGCTTCGGACGGTCACGGCGCGGAGAGGGCGACCGAGACATCGACATGTCAGAGAGCGTCGAAGGCTGTTCCCTCTCCCTGAGGGTCAGGGTGAGGGGGAACGAGACGTTGCTTTTCGGGAGGTTGCGGCTGTTTCCCGCAACGATCGAACATCGTGACACCTCCGACTGAGCCGGAGATTTCCCAATCTGATTATGAATTCACCTTCGGCCGAGCTCGCCTGGGAGATCTGGCGCAAGAACCGGTTCGGGTTCCTGTTGTTGTTCGTGTTCCTGATCGTCTGCCTCGGTTTGAGCAGGGTGGCGGCGCATTTTGCAGCGGAGGCGTCGCAGTTGTCGTCGATACTGCCCGCCGAGGCGCCGGAGGTCTTCGACGCGAACACACGCGCCACAGACTGGCTGAGCTTCGCCGGCCAATGGAGCGGCGTGCTGCTGGGTCTTTCGTTTCTGATCACGCTGGCCATGTTTGCCTTCGCGGAATCGAGTCCGTTGCGCGGTTTCAGCGGAATTCCTTCCCGCCTGTTCACGCTGCCGGTGCGAACGGGCCAGTTGGTCGCGGTACCGATGGGGTCGGGCGTTTGCTTCGTTGCGTTGCTGTACGTCGCCTGGTCGCGACTGGTGCTCGCGCCGGTTCTTCCGCAGGACGTGCGCATGGCCGACAATTATTTTCTGCTGCTGTTACCCGCGGCTCTGGCCGGGTTTCAGACGCTCGTCTGGACGCTGCCGGGTTTTCCCAGGACACGCGTGACGCTGCTGATCCTGCTGATCACGTCCGTGGCCGTGCTCAGCGGGTTGCCATTTTCCGAGCTGAATCGATGGCCTGAACGACGGCTGGCGTTGATGGCGATTTATGCTGTTTTGCTCGTCGCCGCGCCGTTCATTGCGTGGCTCGGCGTAACCCATGTCCGGAAAGGCGAATGGCATGATTGGCCGGCGCTGACGGCGCTGATGAATCGACTCCCCGACACCTTCTTACGACGGCGCGATTTTGCGGGGCCGACCGGCGCGCAATTCTGGATCGAGTGCCGACGAAACGGCAGGTCGGCGTTGTGGGGGTTAGCCATCGTGATTTCGTTCATCCTGGGATTAAACGCTATTTTTCTTTTGAGCGACCGCACAGCCTCCGAGCTATTTGGCTCTGTTTACGGTCCAATCCTGTTGTTTCTGGTTTTCATCTGGACGCCGGTGTTGGGACTCATGGTGTGCGGCGACCTGGGTTCGCGCCGCTTGCCATTGACGACGTTCCAGGCCACGCGCCCGGTGGCGGTCGGCGACCTCGTTTCGGCAAAACTCAAGGCGATGGTCGCCGTCTGGCTCGGCGGCTGGTTGCTGGCGGTGCTCAGCATCGGCGTGTGGGCCGTGTATTGCGATCAGTTCAATGCGTATTTCGATCAGTTATACGATGAGCGCGGGCCACGAACGGATTTGATTATCGTCGGCGCTTTGTCGTTGCACGCGCTGGTCGGACTGTTCCCGCTGTGGCTCACCGGCCGTGTGCCCGGACTGCCCTGGTCATTTGTAATTCTGCTGATTCTGTATGTCGGACTGGGAAACATCATCGGCTGGTTTGATCGGCATCCCAACTATCAGGCTGCGGCGCTGCTCTTGATTGGTTTTGCTGCGGCGTTGAAGCTGGGTATCGCGTTCCTGGCGTTCCGGCTTGCGTTGAAACGGAGGTTGGTGAAACGAAGCTTTGTGTTCGGCGCCGTTTCAATCTGGATCGTCGGGACGGCGTTTTTCCTGCGGCTGATGTCGTGGATCGCGGAGCGCAATAACTGGGATGAATTCCTCATGCTGCCGTTCGCCATCCTACTCTTTCCTCTCGCCCGCATCGCACTTGCGCCGCTGGCGCTGGCGATGAACCGACACCGTTGAACTCCGCGCCAAATCTATGTCGTCGGAGAATGGCACCCTCCCAGGAGAGACTCCTCGTAGCCGCCGACGTGAGTCGGCGCACTTGTCTGTTTTTGAAGCAATGGATTAGCGCCGACTCACATCGGCGGCTACGAGGTTCTTGGGAAGGGAACACCTCCAAAATTCGCACGTGAGTTGGGGCC
>QHNT01000270.1 GCA_003218515.1 Verrucomicrobiota bacterium
AGAAAGCCCGTTCAAGGTTGCAGACGTTCGGAATGGGATTGGTCGTCGCGATTCCAGCGTTTTAATGTTGCGTCGTTCGCCTCTTCAAATAGAGACCTCAAGACGACCGTTTCAACATGTCCATCGCAGAATACAACATTGGCTCTTGCCTGATGCCGCGACTTTGCGCGGCTTGTGCTTCCGTTGTATTCCGCGGCTTGCGAATCCCGCCACAACAAATGCGCTCCGTCACGGATTCGCTCGTTCCAACCGATGAATCCGTCGCCGATCGCCATCATGTCGCTTGGCGCAGCCACTTCCGACTCCAGGACCGGCGCGTCGGGCGCATTCGCCTGATCTGACTTTTGGTGGCCGCCCAATCCCAGGGTGCGACCGTCGTTGCCTGTGCCGAGACCGTAGGCGTTATAACCGTAATACAGGTAGAGCACCTTGGGCGGAAATGACGAAGGCCGGGGCGCAGCAGGACACTCCCACCAGTCCTTCAGGAAAAAGTGCTTCTTCGCCGTCCCGTCGGGTGAGATGCCATTCTTTTCGACGGCGGAAATCCAGGATGTCTTATGTTCGGGATAGAGCCCTTTGCTGAATCCCGGATTGCCGGTGAGGGGATAAACGTGGAAATCAGATACGAAAACGCTGAGCCCCAGACCCAGTTGTTTCAGATTGCTGGCGCATTGGATGTTTTTTGCTTTCCGGTTGGCCCCAAGAATGGCGCCCAGCAATAACGCCGCCAGCAGCGCAACGATGGCAAGAACCGTGAGAAGTTCTGTCAAACTGAAGCCGCGCTTCGATCGATCCTTTGATGTCAAGTTTCGTCGCACAAGGGACATTCGCGAGATTAATGTCTCGAGGAGGAATCTCGCAACGGAAAACCCCTGATTCGGCGCTGCTTTTTTTAGAGCGTACGGACTGATGTCCACGGCTACTGAGGGTCGAAAAGACGGAGGATGGGCCTACTCCACTGGCTCGGTTTCGAGGAAGCCCTGGAGCTGGCGGATCCGCGTCGGGTGACGCATCTTGCGAAGGGCTTTGGCCTCGATCTGGCGAATGCGTTCGCGCGTCACCTTGAACTGTTTTCCGACTTCTTCCAGCGTGCGGGAGTAACCGTCGCCCAGTCCGAAGCGAAGTTCCAAAACCTTCCGTTCGCGTTCGGTCAAAGTTTCCAGCACATCGCTCAATTTGTCTTTGAGCAGGCTGTAGCTGGTCATGTCCGAGGGGTTTTCCGCGGACTTGTCTTCGATGAAGTCGCCGAAGTTGGTATCTTCACTGTCACCCACGGGCGACTGGAGCGAGATGGGCTGCTGCGCCATCTTCAACACCGCGCGAACGCGTTCAACCGGCATTTGCATTTCGTCGGCGATTTCCTCCGGCGTGGCTTCGCGCCCGAAGTCCTGCACCAGTTGCTTCTGCACGCGCATCAGTTTATTGATCGTTTCGATCATGTGCACCGGGATGCGGATGGTGCGGGCCTGGTCGGCGATGGAACGGGTGATGGCCTGGCGAATCCACCAGGTCGCATAGGTTGAAAACTTGTAGCCGCGCCGGTACTCGAATTTCTCGACCGCCTTCATCAAACCCATGTTGCCTTCCTGGATCAGGTCGAGGAAGGAAAGGCCGCGGTTGGTATATTTTTTGGCGATGGAAATCACCAGTCGCAGGTTGGCCTCCACCATCTCGGTCTTGGCTTGCAGCGCTTTGCGGGCGAAGTGCTGCAATAGCTGGTAGGCCTTGAGGTATTCCTCGAAGGGCATCCGGACGAATTCCTCCAGCGCTTTGATCTTCTTTTGCTCGGACTGAATGATCGTCTGTTGGTGGTTTGACTTCCGCTGGTTTTCCAGGTCCTGGATGGTGCGGAGGCTCAACTGGACTTTGTCGTGGATGTTGTCGGCCACCAGCGCCATCTCTTCGATGACTTTCTGCTTGTAATAAAACTTGTGGAACGTCCGCTGCAGTTTTTCGTCCAGTTTTCTGAATTCCTTGAACAGTTTGTCGCGCCTGGCTTTGCTGGGACCGCTCTGCCATATGGCATATTTGTCGTCCACCAACTGGTCGGAGCCGCGGACTTCCTTGACGAGTTTGCGCAAGGCGCGGAGGTGATTGTCGCGGCTTTCAATTTTCTTGTCCAGGATGACGCGGTCGAACCGTTCTTTGGGCGGTTCGGAAATCAGTTTTTCTGCCAGGGCAATATGCTCTTTACCGGCGAATCCAAAACCGTAAATGATTTTTTTGACCTCGTTTTCGGCGTCTTCGATCCGCTTGGAAATCTCGACTTCCTGTTCGCGCGTGAGCAAGGGCACCTGGCCCATTTGCTTGAGATACATCCGAACCGGGTCGTCCAGAATGTCCAGCCTGCTCTTGTCCTCTTCCTCCTCCGGCTCCGGCTGTTTGACGTGATCCACCTCCGCCTGGTCCACGATCTCCACCTCGAGGTTGCGAAGCTTGATATAGATCTCATCCAGCTCCTCCGGCGTGATCATCGCGTCCGGCAACGCGTCGTTGATGTCGTTGTAGGTCAGGTACCCCTGCTCCTGCGCGAGCCGAACGAGTTCCCTGATCTTTTCGGTCAAATCTATTCCCGACTGGTTTTTGATGGCGCCGATTGCCTGCTCCGCAGCGCTGACTGGGGCGGCGATAGCCTGAAGATTGGTTGAGCGGGACTGGCCATTTGCGTTTAGCTTGGCCGAAACTTCGCCGACTCCAGGCAATTTGGACGAAGCTGAGGAAGGTGAGGCCGGAACCGTCCGGCTTTTCTGTTGGGATTTGTCCGCGGAATGCTTTGTGATTTTGGAAGTTGCTTTGCCGGATTTTTTCGCGCCGGCTTTGGGAACACGCTTTCGTGCTTTCGATTTGACCATAGTTTTAGTGCGCAACGACGAAATCGATTCAACAAAAATGGCCGTGAAATATGTTTGCTCCGGCAGGCTTCGTCAAGCAGGGAAACAGTTTTTTTAGGCCGATTTTGCTGAAGCACATTCGCTTTCCACGCGCATCAAAATCCTCCTCGTCGTGGCAGTTTTGTCCTCTCCGTTTGCCCGCCGCTCCTACAAACGACGTTTCGAGCGACTGCCCATGACGCTTGTGAAAAAAATCACAAATTCACTTGCCTCGCTTTTCCACGCTGATTAGCTTGCAGAAAAATACGGGCACAACCGCGGGCGTTCATGCAAACGAGCACTGAACTCGGCTACAACTCGAAAGTCGAAGGCGACGTCATCCACACCCGGCTCGACGCCGCGCTGAATTGGTTTCGCAAGCACTCGCTTTGGCCGATGCCGATGGGACTTGCCTGCTGCGCCATTGAATTGATGGCCGCAGGCGCCAGCCGGTTCGACATCTCGCGATTCGGCTCCGAAGTCATGCGCTTTTCCCCGCGACAGTCCGATGTGATGATCGTGGCCGGCACCGTGACTTACAAAATGGCGCTGGCGGTGAAGCGGATTTACGACCAGATGGCGGAGCCGAAATGGGTCATCGCCATGGGCGCCTGCGCCTCCACCGGCGGGATGTACCGAAGCTACGCAGTGCTCCAGGGTGTGGACCATATCATTCCTGTGGACGTTTACGTCGCCGGCTGCCCGCCCCGTCCGGAAGCCCTGCTCGACGCCCTGATCAAATTGCAGGCCAAAGTGGCCCGGGAACCTGTGGCCGGCGCGCCGAAGAAAGCCGCGGCTTGAGCTGCGCAAATCTCCAAAATCTGAGTTCTCAAACTTGAAATTCTTTCCGTGACTGCTTTTGAACTCGCCCAAAAATTGAGAGACCAGTTCGGCGATTTGCTGTCCGAACCGTCCGAGTTCCGCGGCGAAATCACGTTGAACCTGCTCGACGCGGAGAAGATCGCCGAGGTCTGCGGGTTCGCAAAAAAGGAACTTGGCTTTGATTACCTCGTGGACATCAGCAGCGTTGACAATTATGGCGACGACCCTCGTTTTTCCGTCGTATATGAGCTTTATGGCTACAGTCATCGCTGTCATCTCCGTCTCAAAACGGATGTGAGCGAGGAGAAGTCCGAGTTCCCCAGCGTCACTTCGGTTTGGAAGACCGCCGATTGGCACGAGCGCGAGATTTACGACATGATGGGCATTCGCTTTCGCGGGCATCCCGATCTGCGGCGAATTTTGATGTGGGACGGCTACCCTTATTTTCCGTTGCGCAAGGATTTTCCACTGGCGGGCAAGCCGAGCGAACTGCCGGAGGTCGCCTTCACCAAGCCTGCGCCGCTCGAAGGCGGCCCGTTTGTGACCATCGCCGGTGGCAAAGATGCGATTGAACGCGAGCCGCGCGTGCGGAAACCTGAATCATAAATGGTTGAATTCTGCGACAACCTCAAGAAGCGATTGAGCCAGTTACGTAAGATGTCTAATGGTGAAAGGCGGAACTATCTGCGCCAACTAAATGCTTCTTCGCCAATCAAACCGTGGCCGTGCGTGATGCCGTGCTCCGCAGCGCCAGAAATTGTTGTAATTGGAATTTCACCCGGAAATAGTCCTCGAAAAGAAGACAGAGGTTTTGAAACAAAAGATAAATCAGGTGAACCGCCAACTTTTGGCCAACCGCACAATGGTTTTAGTTATCGAGACGCGAGAAACTACTGGCCGAAAGTCCATTCGCTATGTTGTCACTTCATTCGTCGGTCTTTTCGAACTATGTCAGATGACGACTGCATCGCATTGTCTAGTCATTTGAATTTGGGAACTGGACAAGCTGGTCAAGCCAATGTTGAGGATACAGACGGGGCAATTATTCATTGGGTAGCTGCTTTACTCAACAAGTTCTTTCAACCCAATTGGGTGGTGCTTTTTGGACTAAACCGCATTCTCCGGAAACTGTTTCATCCAAAGGCAAACGCATTGGCGTTTTGATGTGGCCAAACCATCCATCACGTCATCCTTTTGCCGGAGATGAAAAGGGTTCTGAATGGAACAATGCGTTGATCAAAGCGAGTTCCTTCCTAACAAAGCACGGTTTTTAGATTACATGTCCGAAGTTCAAGAAATCGAGATTCGCGACACCGCCGGCAAAGCGCAGGCAGCGGCACAATCGCTTCCGCCACCCCTCGAGGAGCTTCAGGACATTCAGGGCGAAAAGACGGTCCTGAACATGGGGCCGTCGCACCCGTCCACGCACGGCGTGCTGCGCATCGTCCTCGAACTCGACGGTGAAATCATCACCAAGGCCGTGCCGGACGTGGGCTATCTCCATCGCGGCGACGAAAAAATCGCCGAGAACATGACTTACACCCAGTTCATCCCGTACACGGATCGGCTGGATTACCTCGCGCCGCTGGCCAACAACGTCGCTTATGCGATCGCGGTCGAAAAATTGATGGGCATCGACCGGCAACTTCCGCCGCGCTGCCAGTTCATCCGTGTCATCTGTTGCGAACTGGCGCGTATCTCGGCGCATTTGCTCGGCCTCGGCGCGTTCGCGATGGATGTCGGCGCGCTGACGGTCTTCCTGTTCACCTTCACTGAGCGCGAAAAAATTTACAACTTGATCGAGGCGCTGACCGGCGCGCGATTCACGACCACTTACACACGCATCGGCGGGCTCTCGCGCGATTTGCCGCTCGGCTGGGTGGACCAATGCCGCAGGTTTTTGAACGAAGTCCTCGTCAACTTCGACGAGTCCGAGAAACTGCTCACGCGCAATCGCATCTTTGTCGATCGCACGAAGGACATCGGCGTGATTCCCAAAGACGTGGCGATTGACTACGGCCTGACCGGACCGAACCTGCGCGGCAGCGGCGTCGAATACGATTTGCGCAAGGCGCACCCGTATCTCGTTTACGACCGGTTGAAGTTTGACGTGCCGGTCGGCTCGATCGGCGATTGTTACGACCGTTACCTCGTCCGCCTCGAGGAAATGCGCCAGAGCGTACGCCTTCTCCATCAATGCCTCGACACGCTGCCAGGCGGCCCGGACAACAAGGGGGGCGAGCCGATCAATGTCCCTGACGGCAAAACGGTTTTGCCGCCCAAGGAAAAAGTGCTCACGAGCATGGAGGAGTTGATCCACCAGTTCATCCTCGTCACCCAGGGTGTTAACGCGCCGCCCGGTGAAATTTATTTCGGCGCGGAAAACCCGAAGGGTGAACTCGGCTTTTACATCCACAGCAAAGGCGGAGGAACGCCGCACCGGCTGAAAATCCGCGCGCCGTCGTTTGTGAATCTGAGCGTGTTGCCGGCCGTTTTGCCGGGCCACATGATGAGCGATGCGGTTTCGATTCTGGGTTCTCTGGATTTTGTGATGGGGGAGTGCGACCGATGAAAGGCCAAAACACATTTTTGGAAACGCTTGCCACGCCTGAGCAAATCCTTGGAATTTTCCGAGACTGGCAGAGATTGGAATTGGGAAACGCGCTTGATAAGAAAGCAATCCTGTCGTTCGACACAACCGTGCGCGATTGGCGAGCGGACTGTGATCTTGCAGAATGGCAAACTTTGGGCGAAGCCCTAAACAGGTATTTCGGAACGACCTTCTCCAGGAACGAGTGGCGAGCGACGATGAAGTCGGAAAAGCAGAAGACGCTTCGAAATGTCTGCGTGCTCGTCTCGAAGCTCGATAGCTTTTTGCGGCTGGAAACCCAGACTGCGGTTAAAGCAATTTCAATACTTGCGCCTGGGAAAATGCCGATGATGAAAACAAAGTTGAATTTGGGGCATCGGCTTAGCGGTTGGGCTTGCCTGGCTGGCCTGGTGAGTTTGATCGGTGGCAGCCTGCTGGAGAAACCAGAATGGACCGTTGTCGGCTGTTTGGTTTTAGGCTTTGGTTTGATTGCGATCACAGTGTTCTCGAATCTTCCTCCTGCCAAAGTGCGGCTGGAAGGCTGCGAAACATTTGCGGACTTAAGTCGGTTAATTGCGAACTGAAAGAGGAAAATATGAACCATCAAATCGTCTGGTGTGATATCCCGGTGAAAGACCTTGATCGCGCGATCCGCTTTTACGGCGCGGTGCTGGGTGCAAAAATCGAAAAACAGTCCATGTCTGGAGGTGTCTTTGGACTCTTGCCTCATGCCGGTGAAAGTGTCAGCGGCTGCCTGGTGGAGTTGGACGACGCCAAACCGTCAGCCGACGGCCCGCTGATTTATTTGAATTGCGAAGGTCGCCTCGACGCCGCGGTTGCCGCGGTCGTGAAGAGCGGCGGGAAGGTTTTGAAACCGAAACATCAAATCGGCCCGTATGGATGGCGCGCCGTGATCATGGACAGCGAAGGCAACCGGATCGCGCTCCACTCAAAATGAAGGTGGAAGCCGCAAAAATGCGCAAGAAGCACAAAGCAGGAAATTTCCTTTGCGACTTTTGCGCCTGTTTGTGGCCATTCAGAAAATGAATTTTGCAGTTCCGACAGAATTGGAAACCGAGATTGACGAGCTGATTACGCACTATCCGCAGAAGCGGAGCGCGTCGCTGATGGCGCTGCACGCGCTGCAGGGGCATTTCGGTTGGATTTCGCGCGAAGCCATCGAGTGGATCGCGCAGAAGCTGGAACTGCTACCGATCAACATCTACGAACTGGTCACGTTTTACCCGATGTTCCGGACGAACCCGGTCGGCAAATATCAAATCAAGGTTTGCCGCACGCTGAGCTGCGCCCTCGGCGGTTCCTACAAACTGCACGAATATCTCTGTCAGAAACTCGGCCTCGACTCGAACGCGCAGAGCCTCCAGACGACGAAGGACGGAAAATTCTCGGTTGAATTTGTCGAATGCCTGGCGAGCTGCGGCACCGCGCCAGTGATGATGTGCAACGACGATTTCTACGAAGGCGTCACCGCACCGAAAGCAGATGAGATTTTGACGAAGTGCAAATGAAGCTTATGAATTCCGCACTCCGCATGCCGAGTTCCGCGCTGGAAGGTTGGCTGCCCGACATGGATTTGAACCATGACAAACAGATCCAGAGTCTGCTGTGCTACCGTTACACCATCGGGCACGCCGGAGCGTCGGCTAAGCTAGACGCTTTGCGTGCGGAGTCAAGATTCGTTGCATCGTTAAACCGTTACATCGTTAAATCGGATGGCCGGAGCGACCCCGCGGTTGTAACGTTTCAACGTTTCAACGTTTCAACGATTCAACGTTTCTGAACATGCCCCAAGAGCATCGCCTTATTCTCAAATACGCCGATCAGCCGGGTTACACGCCCGACATCGACTGCTATTTGCGACACGGCGGCTACGAGATGCTCAAAAAGGCGCTCGCGCTTCAATCGAAGGACTTGCCCGGCGGCAAAAAAATGTCGGCGCAGGAACAGGTGCGCGACGAGGTCATGAAGTCCGGCCTGCGCGGTCGCGGCGGCGCGGGATTTTCCTGCGGACTCAAGTGGTCGTTCGTGGACCGCAAAAGCGGCAAGCCGGTTTATCTCATCTGCAACGCGGACGAATCGGAGCCGGGCACGTTCAAGGACCGCCAGATCATCCAGAAAGACCCGCATCAGCTCATCGAAGGGATGATCCTCTCGTGTTGGGCGAACGACGTGAAGCTCGCTTACATTTACATCCGCGGCGAGTTCGCTCAAGGCGCGAAGATTTTGAACCGCGCGCTTGGAGAAGCTCGCGAAAAGAATTTCCTCGGCAAAAACATTCTCGGCACCGGCTACGATCTCGACCTCTGGGTGCATCGCGGCGCGGGCGCTTACATCTGCGGCGAGGAGACCGGGCTCATCGAATCGCTCGAAGGCAAACGCGCTTATCCGCGCATCAAGCCGCCTTACTTCCCGGCGGTGCTCGGCCTTTACCTGTGCCCGACCATCGTCAACAACGTCGAAACGCTCTGCGCCGTGAAGCACATCGTCGCGATGGGCGGCGCGGAATACGCCAGGCTCGGCACGCCCAACAACACCGGCACCCGCATCGTCAGCGTCAGCGGCCACGTGAAAAAGCCTGGATACTACGAAGTCGAGGTCGGCAAGGTTACGCTGGGGGAGTTGATCAACGACCCTGCATTCGGCGGCGGCCTCCGGGACGGTCGGACATTGAAAGCCGTCATTCCAGGCGGTTCGTCGGCGAAAGTTTTCAAGGCCGGCGAGAAGTTCAAACTGAAACGCAAAGGCGCCGACGGCCAAATGACGGCGGTCGAAGTGGACTTGCTCGATTTGCCTTACGATTTTGATTCGCTGGCGCAGGCCGGCAGCATGAGCGGTTCGGGGGCCATTATCGTGATGGACGACTCGACCGACATCATCGAGGCGCTGTCCAACATAGCCGAGTTCTACGCGCACGAGAGTTGCGGCCAATGCACGCCGTGCCGGGAGGGTTCGCTCTGGATGGCGAAAGCGCTGCATCGCCTCACGCACGGTCACGGCCGCAAACAGGACGCCGATTACCTGCTGAACATCGCGCAGAACATCCAGGGCCGGACGATTTGCGCCTTCGGCGAAGCGTGCGCCTGGCCGGTGCTGAGCTTCGTGAAGAAGTTCAAAGATGAGTTTGAGAACAGAGGCGCGACAGATGAAGCGAAACGCACCGCCAAGGGTACTGGGCCGATGCAAGAGATGAGGCCAATAGCTAGGTCCGCAGCGTTGAGATGAGCGCATTCAATTTTCAACGCAAAGACGCCAAGTCGCAAAGGTGTTTTGCTTTGCGTCTCTGCGCCTTGGCGCCTTTGCGTTAAATAAAAATGTCAGCGGCAGCAGCAACAACCGAAACCAAGCCCTCGCCCCCGCCGGTCGAGAAGATCAGGATCAAGGTGGACGGGCGCGAGATTGAAGTGCCGAAGCTGATGCCGGACTGGCAAGGTAAATTGCAGCCCACAACGATGCTGCAAGCCTGTGCGCTGGCCGGTGTCGAAGTGCCGCACTATTGCTATCATCCCAAGCTGCCGGTCGCGGGCAACTGCCGCATGTGCCTCGTCGAGTTCGGCCTGCCGTTGATTGGGCCGGACCGCAAACCCGTGTTGAACGAAGACGGCACAACGAAGATCGCGAAGCAAGTATTGCCTTACGAGCCGACGACAGTGCGCGGCGCGATTGCCTGCGCCACGCCGATTTCGACCGGCATGGAAATTTATCCAGGTTCGCCCGCGACGAGGCAGATGCGTGAAAGCGTCCTGGAATTTCTGCTCATCAACCACCCGCTCGACTGCCCGATTTGCGACCAGGCCGGCGAGTGCAAGCTCCAGGAATACTCGGTGGACTACGGCCAGTCCGCCAGCCGCTTCGTCGAAGCCAAGGTGCACAAGCCTAAGGCCGTTGACCTCGGTCCGCGGATCGTGCTCGACGACGAGCGCTGCATTCTTTGCTCGCGCTGCGTCCGGTTCACGAAGGACATCGTCGGCGACGACGCGCTCGGCTTCGTGAACCGCGGCAGCTACAGCACGCTCACGCACTTTCCCGGCAAGCCGTTCGACAACAATTACACGCTCAACACCGTGGACATCTGCCCGGTCGGAGCGCTCACGTCGAAGGATTTTCGTTTCCAGATGCGCGTCTGGTTTCTTAAGCAAACCAAGAGCATCTGCACAAGCTGCGGCACCGGCTGCAACATCGTCATCGGCTCGCGCGAGGAAAAGATTTATCGCTACGAACCGCGCCAGAACGATGCGGTGAACTCCTGCTGGATGTGCGACGCCGGCCGGTTGAATTACAAATGGGTCGGGCGTGAAGACCGGCTCGTGAAATGCGGAGTGCGGAACCCGGAACGCGGAATGAAAGACGCGAGCTGGGTGGCCGCATTAAATGAAATCGCCGACAGGTTGAAGAAAGCCCCGGCGGGTTCGGTGGCCATCGTCGCGTCGGCACGCCAGACGAATGAGGAACTTTGGCTGCTCAGCAAGTTGAAAGCGAAATTGAGCGCCACCAGCGACTCCGTCCCGCGCATCGGCGAAGGCGACAAACTTTTAGTGAACGTCGACAAAAATCCGAACAGCTACGGGGCGCGTCTCACTGGCGTGGCAGCCGATCCGATGGGATCGAGCTTGCCGAAGATTGCCGACGGCATCCGTGGCGGCGGCATCAAGACATTGATTGTCTTCGGTGAGGATGTGACGAAACACGGCATCGGCGCTGAATTGCTTGGCAAGCTGGAGACGCTCATCGTGAGCGACATTTTACCGAGCCAGACGACCGAGTTGGCGCATTACCTCCTGCCCGGCTGCGCGCACGCCGAGAAGCGCGGCACGTTCACGAACATCAAAGGCCGCGTTCAAAAGTTGATGAAAGCGGTCGAGCCGCGCGGCGATGGCCGGCCTGAATGGGAATTCCTGCACGACCTGGTTTACAACGTCACCGGCCAGAACGGCTTTGTGAGCATCGAAGGTCTGTTCAACCAGATGGTGAAGGAGGTCCCGGCATTCAACGGACTGACGTGGGCTGGGCTGGGTGACCTGGGTGTGGCGGTACGGATTTGAAATGCGCAAGAGAATGATGAACGACAAACACCTCTACCCTCTGCCCATGAACCCCCTCACCCCTTCCCTCTCCCCCACTGGGGGAGAGGGTGGCCGGAGGCCGGGTGAGGGGGTGGTTCCTGGTCCCGATGCGCGCCCGGTCATTCGGGATTGGAGGCTCCGCGTGGACCTCGTAGCCGCCGACATGAGTCGGCGCACTTGTGTGCTTTCGAGGCAAAGGATTAGCGCCGACTCACGTCGGCGACTACCGTTCACGGGTTCAGGGTAACCGAACTACGCGATTATCGATGGACTGGAATTTCATCCTGTTCACTTTTATTAAAATCGCCTGCGTGATTGGCGCGGTGCTGACGATGTTTGCCTACTCGGTCCTGGCTGAGCGCAAAATTTCCGCGTTTATCCAGGACCGCGTCGGTCCAAATCGCGTGGCCCTTCCCTTGATCGGCAGCGTGCCGGTCGTCGGGCCGTTTCTGACCCGGCTCGGTTTCTGGCAACCGATTGCCGACGGACTGAAGACGATCCTCAAAGAAGACTTCACGCCTGCCTACGTGCGCAAGGCTTACTTCTGGCTCGCGCCCGCCATCGCCCTCATCCCGTCGTTTCTCACGACGGCGGTGATTCCCTTTGGATCAACCCTGGGAAATCCAAACAAGAAGATGGTCATCGCTGACCTGGACGTGGGCATCCTCTACACATTCGGCATCGTGTCCCTCGGCGTGTATGGCATTGTGCTGGCGGGTTACGCGGCGAACTCGAAATATCCGTTCCTGGGCGGCATCCGGTCCAGCGCGCAAATGATTTCATATGAAATTGCGATGGGCATGAGTGTCGTCCCGCTTTTCCTCGTCGTTGGCAATCTGAATTTGAGCAAGGTCATCGAATACCAGGCGCAAAACGGCTGGCTGATTTGCTACGCGCCGGTCTCCTTCTTCATCTTTCTGGTGTCGTCGTTCGCGGAAACCAATCGGCTGCCGTTTGATTTGCCGGAATGCGAAACCGAGCTGGTCGCCGGTTACAACACCGAATACAGCTCGATGAAGTTCGCGCTGTTCTTCATGGGCGAATACGCGAACATGATCGCCGCATCTTCAATGATGGTGGTCCTTTTCTTCGGCGGCTGGACGCTGCCAGGCTTGACGACGCCGGCAAACACCCTGGCGACGGGTCTGCTGCACATCGGGATTTTTGTCGGAAAAATGCTCGCCCTTATGGTGCTGTTCATCTGGGTGCGCTGGATGTTGCCGCGTTTTCGGTACGACCAGTTGATGGACCTGGGCTGGCGACGGTTTATTCCACTGGCGCTGGCGAACATTTTGTTCTACGCGGGTTGGTTCTGGATGAAGACATGAAATGAGCCTCCGAGCGAATATGCGAAACAGAAGCGATGGAGACCGAATCCTCTCATTAGGCATCACAGGAAGAAGAGTTTTGCTGAAGAATTGCGGTTGTTCGTGAAGCGATATGGCCTGAAATGGCGCGATGAGTGAAACCGTTAAAACGGTTTCGGGCTTTGCACGCCAGTTGGCACCCCGCTGAAGCGGGGTGTTAATGAGATAGAGCGCTAAAGTTGTTCGGATTCAGCAGCTTTGAATGATTGTTAAACGGGAGAAATTGAGTCTCTGGGAACGGCTGTACCTGCCGGCAATCATCGGCGGGTTCAAAGTCACATTGCGTCACTTCTTCAGGAAGAAAGTGACGATGCAGTATCCGGAAGAGAAATGGGTCGTGCCGCAGGGCTATCGCGGAGCGCCGTATCTGGTGCGCGACCAGGAAGGCAACACCAAGTGCGTCTCCTGCCAGCTCTGCGAATTTGTCTGCCCGCCCAAAGCCATCAAAATCATTCCGCCCGGTCCGGCGGGAGAGATCGCCGACCGCCCGAACGCGGAGAAGATGCCGAAGGAATTTGAGATTAACATGCTCCGCTGCATCTTCTGCGGTTATTGCGAGGAGGTTTGTCCGGAAGAGGCGATCTTCCTGATGGAAGACTACTCGCTCACCGGCACCAGCCGCGAGGAGATGATTTACAACAAAGAAAAACTGCTCGCCCTGGGCGGCGTCCACAACGACCGCATCCGGAAATGGAAACGCAAACTGGAGGAAGCGAAGGAGCAGGCGGCTTTTCCCGTCGCGAAACCGTGAGCTTCGCCGGAAAAACATGAATGACAAATTCCGAATGACGAATTCCGAAAGAATGACAAAGCCCGAAGCCCGAAAACTTACGAACCAACGACCGCCCACGTCTGTCATTCGTCATTCGTCATTCGGATTTCTTTCGGGTTTCGTCATTCGGATTTCGGGTTTTTGACGATGCAAGACTTGTTCTTCTACCTCTTCGCCGCGCTGACGCTGCTCTGCGGCTTTCTGGTCGTGGCAAATCCGTTCAGTCGCAACCCGGTCACCAGCGCGATGTTTCTGGCACTGACCATCGTTTCGATGGCCGGTCTGTTCGTCCTGTTGCACGCGTTCTTCCTCGCGGCCGTTCAAATCCTCGTCTATGCGGGCGCGGTGATAGTGCTGTTTCTCTTCGTCATCATGTTGCTCGATTTGAAAGAGGAACAACGCCGCACAGCCAACAAGTTCGGAATCGTCACCGGCGTCATCTCCGTAGGCGCCATAACCGTGATTCTTATCAAAACGATTTTTGAGAGCCACGCGACTGCCACTGTCGCAACGCCCGCGCTCGAAGGCGCGACGCAGCCGCTCGGCAGGATGCTGTTCAACGATTACGTGTTGCCGTTTGAAATTCTTTCCGTGCTGCTGCTGGTGGCGATGGTGGGGGTGATTCTTTTGAGCAAAAAAGACCTCAGATGAACCGTTACAACGCTGAATCGTTAAAACGTTACATCGGCGCTTCGCCGATGCGGCAGCCACGTTGTAACGATTTAACGTTGTAACGATGTAACGATTTATCGAAATGCACATCGGCCTGGAACACTATCTCGTGGTGAGCGCGCTGCTGTTCTGCCTCGGTTTGCTCGGCGTCGTCCTGCGCCGCAACCTGCTGGTCATTTACATGTCGCTCGAGCTCATGCTCAACGCGTCGAACCTCGCGCTCGTCGCGTTCTCGCGTTTTAACGGGCATCTCAACGGTCAGGTGATGGTCCTCTTCATCATCACGGTTGCCGCCGCAGAGGTGTCGGTCGGCCTGGCACTCATCGTCGCGCTCTACCGCAAACGCCAGACCGCGCACGTCGAAGACCTGACCACGATGAAACTTTGATCAGACACGAATGCGCACGCACAGGCAACAAGCCGTTAAAACGTTAAATCGTTGCATCGTTGAATCGAAAGAACGACCTGACAGCGGCGCCGTTGTAACGATTCAACGATTCAACGATTTAACGATTCAACGATTCAACGTTTTAACCCGACTGGGTCTCTCAGTGATCAACTCGCGATGAAATTGGAAGCGTTGCCTTGGTTGATTTTGTTTCTGCCGCTGCTTTCGGCCGCGACCATCACACTGTTCACGCAAAAGAACCGTGAACTCAGCGCCAGACTTTCCATCGGCGCGATCGTCTCCGGCTTCGTGTTAAGCGTCATTTTCATCGCCGCCAACGGCTGGGAGCCATTGCAAAAGGAAACGCTCGTGACCTGGCTGGAGGTCGGCGATTTGCAGGTGGATTTCGGGCTGCGGCTCGATCCGCTCAGTCTGCTGATGCTGCTCGTCGTCACCGGCGTCGGCGGCGTCATCCACATTTTTTCCTGGGGTTACATGCGCGAGGACCGCGCGTTCTCGCGTTACTTCGCGTGTCTGAGCCTGTTCACGTTCTCGATGCTCGGCGTCGTCCTGGCGAACAATTTTCTGATGATGTTCATCTTCTGGGAACTGGTCGGCGTCTCCAGCTATCTGCTCATCGGTCATTGGTTTGAACGCGCGTCCGCGGCTGACGCGTCTAAAAAGGCCTTTATCACCAATCGCCTCGGCGACTTCGGTTTCATGCTCGGCATCCTGATCGTCTGGGCTTTGGCTGGTGGACTCAATTTCTCGCTCATCGAAGACCAGCTAAAACAGAATCCCGCGTTGTTCGGGTCGATGACGACGGCCGCCGGACTCCTCATCTTCTGCGGCGCGGTCGGTAAATCCGCGCAATTCCCGCTGCACGTGTGGTTGCCCGACGCCATGGAAGGCCCCACGCCGGTCAGCGCGTTGATTCACGCGGCGACGATGGTGGCGGCGGGCGTTTACCTGCTCTGCCGCGTCTTTTTTATCTTCACCACGCCGGCGCTGCACGTCATCGCGTGGGTCGGCGCCATTACGGCCTTGATGGCCGCGCTGATCGCGGTGCAGCAAAACGACATCAAACGCATCCTCGCTTACTCGACGCTCTCGCAACTCGGCTACATGGTCCTGGCCGTGGGTGTGGCCAGCCCGACGCCTGCGATGTATCACCTCACCACGCACGCGTTCTTCAAGGCGCTGCTGTTCCTCGGCGCCGGCTCGGTCATCCGCGCGCTGCACCACGAGCAGGACATTTGGAAGATGGGCGCCTTGAGCAAAAAAATGCCCACGACATCCGCGACGTTTGTCGTCGGCGCGGCCGCGCTCTGCGGCGTTCCCGGATTCAGCGGTTTTTTCAGCAAAGACGAAATTATAGCCGCCGCGCTAAACCCCAGGCATGGCAGCCTCGGGTTGTTCCTTCTGGCGGCCGGCGTGGCAATGCTCACGACGTTCTATATGTCGCGGCTGGTGCTGGTCGCTTTCTTTGGCCCGGCGAGGTCTGACGGCGCGGACCACGCGCAGGAATCGCCAAAGGTGATGGTGTTGCCGCTGCTCGCGCTTGCCGTGCCCTCTGCGCTGGCGGGTTTCTTCGGCATCGCGCAACTCTACGGCAAACAACTCGGCGAGGCGCATTCGAGTTTTCAAGTGCTGGCGATGGCGGCGAGTCTGGGCGCGGTTGTGTTCGGTCTGGCGCTCGGCTGGGGTTTGTACTGGAACGCGGAGAAAGATCCGTTGCCGGAAAGAATCGGCCCCTGGGCGCGAATGCTGCGCAACCGGTTTTACTTCGACGAACTCTACGAAGCAACGGTCATCAAACTGCACGACACGATTGCGGCAATCGCCGACTGGTTTGATCAATGGATCGTCGCTGGCCTGATGGTCCGCGGCGCGCACGGGACCACAGAGCTGGTTGGCCGCGCGCTGCGACTGGCGCAGACGGGCAACCTGCAAACCTACGCCTTCCTGTTCGTGTTGGGCGTGGCGGTGGTGCTGTATTTTGTGCTGGGTAAATGAGGACGTATATCGACAACAGGCGATCTGAAGTGACCGGGGATTGGCCCGCCCTCACCACGGCCCTCTCCCCCAGGATAGAACGCCCCGAACTTTGTGCGCGCCTTGCGCCCTTGAACCAACCCACCGCCCCCTCACCCCGTCCCTCTCCCCCTCCGCGGGGGAGAGGGTGCCCGAAGGGCGGGAGAGGAGGAGGTTCATGGGCAGGGAGAATCGTTCGCCACTTCATGCAAAGCCGGCCATTGGGGAAAGGCTGGGCGGCTTTGGAACAACGTGAGGCGGGCAATACCTGTTCCCTCTCCCTGGGGGAGAGGGTCAGGGTGAGGGCGAGTGTAATAACTGATTCATTGGGAAGGCGAAGATTGGTATGGCAGCCTTAGCTCATCTTCAACCGATGGTCATCGCTAAATCGCACGCGGATGTTGTGCGTTGCTCGATTGACGAGGCACGTCTGGCACTCGGCTTCGACATTGCAGCGATGCTCAAGAACGGTTTCGAGCCTGCTATCGTTGAAGAGCATGAAGCGATCAACGGCATCATTGATTCTTTTCTGTCAAACCTTGTCATACGAGAATACTTAACTACCTTGACGCCTCGTGAAGTCTACAGCGCTTCAGGAGTGCGGTTGCTGCCGCTTGAAGACATTCGCGGCGAGATTGCACGGGGGGCAGCTCCTGGCGGCTTCATCTTTCCGCATGGCTACTTGGTTTTTGCGACCTCCATAGGTGGAAACACGATGTGTCTTCATGCTCAAGGCGGCGTGGTTTGGGCAGATCATCACAGTTTTACCAACCATCTCATCACCTACAAAGATAGGGTTACGGGAGAATGGCATGAAGTGCCGTTCACACCTGAGAACATCGAACTGGCAACCGTGAAATTGTCGAACGATGCGCCAACTTTCCTCGCCGACCTGTTGAACGACAAGCTGGAGACGGAACTGGAGTCACTCGATTAAGAATGACGACGTTGACGTTAATTTCCGGGCTGCCATTACTTGCTGCAATCGCCTTGGCGTTCGTGCCCGGTAACTACCGGTTTGTCATGCGGCTGGTAACGCTGGCGACCACGCTCATCGTGGCACTGCTCGCCTTCACACTGTTCTGGCGCTCCAACGCGGTCGACGCGGGTTATCAATTCGTCACGACCATCCCCTTCCTCGGCGCCGAGTCGCTCGGCATTCACTGTCGGCTCGGCGTGGATGGCATCAACGTCGGATTGATTCTAATGGGCGCCATCGTCGCCTTCGCCGCCGCCTGCGTCTCGTGGGAAATCCGCGAACGCGAGAAAGAGTTTTACATCCTGTTGCTCGTGATGACCGGCGGCATCCTCGGGGCATTCGCGTCGCTGGATCTGTTTTTCTTCTACTTCCTCCACGAACTGGCGCTGGTGCCGACGTTTATCATGATCGGCGTCTGGGGCCGCGGCGAAAACAAGAACTACGCGACGTTCAAAATCACGCTCTACCTGAGCCTCGGCGCCCTCATCGCGTTAATCGGCCTGATTGCGCTTTACCTGCAACTGCCGCCGAACCGGCGCACGTTCGACATCGGCGAAATCACCAATTACTTCAAAGCCAATCCGATGCCCGACGGGGCGCAGTGCTTCATCTTCCCGCTGCTTCTGTTCGGCTTCGGAATCCTCGTCTCGCTCTGGCCGTTTCACACCTGGGCGCCGCTCGGCTACGGTTCGGCGCCGACCGCCACGGCGATGCTCCATGCCGGCGTGCTGAAAAAATTCGGGTTGTACGGCCTCATCCGAGTCGCGTTGCCGCTGCTGTCGCAAGGCGCGCGCGCGCCGGTCATCCCGCCAGAAGCCTTCGCGCATTTTCCGCTCTGGCTGCTGCCGGAGAGCATTCAGAGCTACTTGCAAAGCATGGGTTGGTTCGATTTGCTGGCGCTGCTGTGTCTCGGTAACATTCTGTATTGCGGATTTGTCGCCGTGCGGCAAAGGGACCTCAACCTTCTCATCGGCAATTCGAGTGTTGCGCACATGGGCTTTGTGTTCCTGGGCATCGCCAGCTTGAGTCTCGTGGGCGTGACGGGCGCGGTTGTCGTGATGATTGCGCACGGCTTCCTCGCCGCGCTGACGTTCGGCTTGAGCGGTTATCTCTATCAACAGACCAGAACGCTCGACATGACGCAAATGAGCGGCCTGCTGCAACGGCTGCCCTTTATCGGGGCGGCGATGGTGATGGCGATGCTGGCCGGTTGCGGCCTGCCCGGCTTCGCAAATTTTGTCGGCGAAGTCATGGTCTTCTTCGGCACGTGGAAGAGCGGCCTGGGAGCCGCGCAACAGCTCGTCGCCGCGGCCGCCTGGGGCGGACTCATCGTTGGCGCGGTCTATATGCTGCGCGCAGTGCGAAACATTTTGCACGGTCCGGTGGCTGAGAAATGCGAATCGGTGACCGACGCGAATTCGTGGCGCCAATTGCCGTTCGTGCTTCTGTTGGCCGCGCTGTTTGTGTTCGGCTTTTTCCCGAAAGTCCTGACAGAAAAAATCAGGCCGGGCGCAGCGCTGATTGTTGACATGGCGAACGGCGGCAACCAGAACACGCCGGTCAAACCACCGGCCGGGGTGAACGTTGTGCAAACGACCTCTGAAACAAAATGAATTCGGGCAGAGCGTGATATCCCCATCGCGCCGGAGCCTCGGCGGGCTGAGAACAGCCCGCCCTGCCGGCCGACCGAAAAACTCGATGAACTATTCGTTGACGATTCTGGAAATGGCAGTGATCGCCATTGGACTGGGGTTGCTATTGTTGGATTTGTGGACGCCAGCCGAGCAAAAACGCCAGCTCGGTTACGTCGCCGCGGCCGCGCTCGGTTTGGTGTTGTTGTTCAGCTTTTCGAGCTTGGTTGATTCCGGCGTGACGGCCACCGCGTTCAACGGCATGTATGTGCAGGACGATCTGGCGCTGTTCTTCAAACGGTTCTTCCTCCTCGCGGCCATCCTCGTGCTGGTGATGTCCGTGGAATTTGCCGATTGTATCCCGACGGGTATTTCCGAATTCTACGCGCTTATTCTGTTCGCGCTGTCGGGAATGATGGTTGCGGCGTCAACCAATGATTTCAGCCTGCTGTTCGTCGCGGTGGAACTCATCACCGTCACGTTTTATGTCCTCACCAGTTTCCAGCGCAGTCGGCTGGCGTCGCTCGAAGCGGGCGTCAAGTACCTGATTCTCGGCGCGCTGTCGTCGGCCTTCATGGTCTTCGGCATCGCGCTGGTTTTCGGAACGACCGGCAAGCTGAACTTCACCGAGCTGGCCGGAGTCGCGGCGCAATTTTCGGCGGACAAAGTTTTTCTGCTTGGTTTGCTGCTGGTGCTGGTTGGTTTGGGTTTCAAAATTGCCGCGTTCCCGTTCCAACTCTGGGCGCCGGATGTTTATCAGGGTTCCCCGGCCCCGACGACGGCATTCCTGGCGGTCGGATCGAAAGCGGCGGGATTTGTATTGCTGCTGCGCGTGTTGTTCGGCGCAGTGCCGGAGATCACAGCGCATTGGACGAGACTTCTCATGGCCATTTCCGCCGCGACGATCCTTTACGGAAACCTGTGCGCCATCCCTCAGCGAAATTTGAAGCGGCTGCTCGGTTATTCCAGCATTGCCAACGCGGGCTACCTGCTGCTCGGGGTCGCGGCGCTGAGCCGCGCCGGCCAATCCGCGGTGCTTTTCTACCTCGGCGGTTATCTCTTCACCGTGCTCGCGGCATTCACCGTGATTTGCCTCGTGATGCGGCGGATGGGAGGCGAAGACATCAGCGCGCTGGCCGGGTTGAATCAGGCTCGTCGCTATGGCCATCGTCGGTGTGGTGATTTCGCTTTACTATTATTTCGGCGTCGTGCGGGTGATCTATTGGTCCGAACAACCCGCCGATTTGTCGCCCATCCAGATTTCCACGCCCATCAAAGTTTGCCTCTGCCTGTGCGTGCTCGGCATGTTTGTTCTCGGACTGTTTCCGGGCGTTGTCGTCAACGTGGCCGCCAACGCGGTCGCGACGCTGAAGTTTTAGCCGTGGCTTTGAAGCAGCGGAGGTAACGAGGCTCACGCTAAGAGGCGGGAATGCGGACCTAGGAACTCAGTCAGCGCCTTCTCACGTCGGCTGCTACTTTTTTTAAAGACGTTCGCCATCGCATTCTCAGACGACTCGCATCTGCACTGCGTCCACGATCTGTTCACCAACGGTGATGGAGCTGATGATGACGACCGTGTTGCCCTTTTGCAGCCGGCCTTTGGCGATGAGCGTTTGCAGGGCGGGGTCGATCGTTTTTTCCGGGTCGGCATGGTTGAACGGCGCCACGACGGGCGTGACGCCCCAATTCAAAGCCAGCGCGTTGGCCACAGCCCAGTTCTCACAGACGGCATAAATTTTTGAGTGGCGCGGGCGCATCCAGCCCGCGTGCCGCGCCATGTTGCCGCGGATGGTGAAGACGACGATCGCATCGGCTTTTAACTCGTTGGCCATGACGACGGCGCTCTTGACCATTTTCTGGCGCGGACTGGTCAGTTCCGCTTGTTCGTAAAAGTTCGCGCCGCCGCTGCGCTCGATGCGTTGCGCGATGCGGTCGAACACTTCAACGCATTTCAGCGGATATTTGCCGACGGTTGTTTCGCCGCTGAGCATGATCGCGTCGGTCTGCTCGAACACCGCGTTGGCGACGTCGGTAACTTCGGCACGCGTCGGCATCGGGCTTTCAATCATGCTCTCGAGCATGTGCGTCGCGACGATGACCGGCTTGCCGACGCGCAGGCAGATCTTCACGATCTTGCGCTGGATGATGGGCAGTTCTTCGTAGGGCAATTCGATGCCGAGGTCGCCCCGCGCGACCATGATCGCGTCGGCTTCGGCGACGATTTCACTGAGGTTTTTGATCGCCTGCTGGTCCTCGATTTTGGCGATGATGAGCGGCCGGTGTTGCCCGCGTTCGATGACGGCTTTCAACTGTTGAATGTCCTTGGCCTCGCGCACGAACGAGAGCGCGATGTAATCGACACAGGCCTGCAGACCGATTTCAACATCCCCCAGGTCCTTGGAAGTGAGCGCGGGCAGGCTGACTTTGACACCGGGCAAATTGATGTGACGGCGGCTGCCGAGCGTGCCTTCGGTGAGCACTTCGCATTCGACTTTATTGCCCTCCTTGGCCAGGACCTTCATCTGCAGCGCGCCGTTGTCGAGCAGAACGACGTCGCCGATGTCGATGTCTTTGACGAAATTCTCGTAGTTCACGTCCACCGAATGCTGTTCCTCGCTCCGCTCGCCGCGGACGGTAAGCGTGAATTTCTGGCCGGGCTTGAGGTCGAGCGCGGCGGGCAGGTCGCCGGTGCGGATGGCCGGGCCTTGCGTGTCCATCATGATGCCGACCGAACTGTTGCGCTCTTTGGCAGCGGTGCGGATGTCGCCGACGACGCGATGGACCCAGTCATGAGGCGCGTGCGACATGTTGAGGCGAAACACGTTCACGCCCGTGTCGATGAGCTGGCCGAGCATTTCCGGGGAATCGGTGGCGGGGCCGAGTGTGGCGATGATTTTGGTTTTTCTCATCCGTCGAATCCGCAGCCGCCAGCGTAAGGAAAGCGCGGTGAATGGAAAGCGTTTATTCGAATTCGCTCGGCGCGACATTTCCAAACGCAGGACGAAAAAAAACTTGTCTTCGGAGATGGGTTGGATTAATTCTCCCTCAGAAGGCTTGGAGATGAACAGAACAGAGAAGCTCATTTTCCTTGGTGTGCTGCTGTGCTTTTTTACGCAGCAATCCATCGCAGCTAATCCGCTGGATGATTGGCACTGGCAAAATCCCAGGCCCCAAGGGAACAGCCTTTTCGGCGTCGGCTTCGGTGCGGGAAGGTTCATCGCCGTGGGAACATCGGGCACGATTATTCAGTCCACCAACGGCGTGGATTGGGCCGTTATCAAGAATCCGACGGATCAAAACCTTTACGGCGTTGGGGCCGGGAATGGCCTCCTTGTTGTTGTCGGGGCCGGCGGAACGGTTCTAACCTCGACGGATGGG
>QHNT01000403.1 GCA_003218515.1 Verrucomicrobiota bacterium
GCGATTCCAGTTTGCGGGTGCGCGGCCATTGGCATTGCAGCGGTCTGGCAAGAGGTCCAACGCCGACGACACGTGGGTTTGTCGTCGCTTTTCGTCGTGCTTGCGATCTGCATGTTGGGCTGGATGGGAGCGCGCGTTTATCTGCAAATCAGCGGCATTCGCCACTCGCCGCAGACGTATAGCTCGCTCGTGTTGGGTGAGATCGAGCGGCTGAAACCGTTCGCGAGGTTCATCTACACGGATGAGTCTATTTATTCCTTTCACGCCAGGATTCCGCTGCCGCCGGACCTGGCCGTGCTGTCTTTGAAGCGATTCTGGTCCGGCGACATGACCAACGCGCGCGTCGCAGAAGAAATGGGGACAATCAAGCCGGAGGTAATTCTCTTACGCAATGACACCCGTGCGGTACCGTTCCAGGAATTGCTCGATGCTGAATACCGGGTGGTCTATCAAGACACCGACCACCGGCTCTATACGAAGAAGGCGTTGGCCAAACAAGCGGGCTATTAGCTGAAGATGAAACTCACGGAAACACTTGGCGCCAGCACGCCCGGCCTGCTGCTGAAGCGTTACGCCATGTTTTGCATCGTTGGCGGCACGGGCGTGGTGGTGGACATGGGCATTATCTGGCTGTTGGCATCACCGTTCATCTTTGGTTGGAATCTGAGCTTGAGCAAGATCATCGCGGCGGAAGCGGCCATTTTCAATAATTTCCTTTGGAACGACGTATGGACATTTCGCGGGTTCGTCGCTGGCGGGAAAGTTTGGCAGAAGCGGCTGGGGCGGTTCGGGAGATTTAACCTGATCTGCGCAGCGGGGATTGGGCTGAGCGTGCTGCTGTTGAACATTCAGGTCTATTGTCTACACCTGAACGTCTATCTCGCGAACTTCATAGCCATCGTGCTGGTGAGCCTCTGGAATTTCTTCCTCAACCTGCGATTTGGGTGGACTTGCTCCAGTTCCAGTGACGATTGAGGAAATAAATGCTCCGAGTGAAGCCCCTATAATGCAGTGAACAGTTGAGGCTTTGCTTGTTGCTTGAGCGACGTACCCACAATTCTGCTCAATTGGTCTTAATCCACCCACTATCTATTAACGCAGGCGCGGCCGGCTGCCTTACCGTAGGACATATGCTTGCAGCCAAAGCGCAATACAACCTGGGCAACGCCCGGAAGTATTTTGAGGAACACTTGCGCGTCGGCGATTATTACACGGAAGGTCAACAAGTCCTGGGGCAATGGTATGGGCAGGGAGCTGAGAAGCTGGGTTTGTCCGGCGCCACGCGCGGTGAGGAATTCCTGCGCCTATGCGAGAACCTTCATCCGCAAACCGGCGAACGGCTGACGTTGCGGAACAAAACCACTCGGGTGGAGGTCGGGCAGGATGGCGAGGAACACCAGAGCGCCAATCGGCGTGTCTTCTACGACTTTACCTTCTCCCCGCCAAAATCGGTTTCCATTGCGGCATTGGTTGGCGATGATCCGCGAATCGTCGAGGCACATGACCGGGCGGTCGCGACGGCGTTGAACCAATTGCAGCCGTTGGCGGCCACACGTGTTCGGAAGAACGGCCAGTGTACCGACCGGACCACGGGCAACATAGTAGCGGCCGTTTTCCGGCATGACACCTCGCGCGCGCTCGACCCGCATTTGCACAGTCATTGCATCGTGTTCAACGCGACCTTTGATGCGGTCGAGAAACAGTGGAAGGCGCTCCAGAACCACGACATGCTCGTGGCGCAGAAGTTCATTGAAAACGTTTATTACCACGAACTGGCCCGCGATCTGCGGGAGTTTGGTTACGCCATCGAGAACAAGCCGCGCGGTGATTTTGAAATTCAGGGAATCTCACCAGCCCTGATCGAAAAGTTCTCCAAGCGACATCAGGAGATTGACCAAAAGACAAAGGAATTACTCGCTAAAGAACCGGAAAAAGCAAAAGAGAACATCGCGGCTATTCGGGAGAACATCGCGCATCGCGAGCGTCCGCCGAAGGTTCGCGACCTGGCTTTGTCGCGGCTGCAAGGATCGTGGAAAAATCAATTGACCGCGCCAGAGCGGGATTCGCTTCGTAAACTCCGGGTCCACGAACCGCCCATCGTCCACACTCCCGCGGCCGTGGCTGAAAAAGCGGTCACCTGGGCTGAGGAACATCTGTTTGAGCGGCGGTCCCTCGTCAATGAGCATGACATTTGGCGTCATGCGTTGGAACACGCCCGAGGGGAGAATATCAGCCTCGCTGACATTCAGGCCATCACTCGCGAGCGCGGATATATCCGCGACCAGAACAAACCGGCCCGGGTCACGATTCGCGAACATCTGCAACGCGAATGGGCGATCGTTTGCGCGGCGAAGGATGGACGCTTCAAGTTCGCGCCATTCCAGTCTGAGTATCAGAGCAACAATCGGCAATTGGATGACGAGCAACGCAGGGCAGTAGAACGCATTATGGCTTCAAGAGGTTTTGTCACGCTGTTTCGCGGCGGCGCGGGGACGGGAAAAAGTTTCACGTTGGGGGAAGTGCAACGGGAACTGCAAAAGACCGGCCGCTTTGTTCAGGTGGTCGCTCCGCAAAGGCAACAGGTGCTGGATTTGGAAAGCGCCGGTTTTGACCACGTGGAAACGGTCAGCGGGTTGCTCGCCCGGCGGCAATTGCCTCGCGATGCGGTCTTGCTTGTGGATGAGGCCGGGCAAATCGGCGGAAAACAGATGCACGCGCTATTGGCGCTCGCCGAGGATAATCACGCCCGCGTCATCCTGTCCGGTGACACGCGCCAGCATGGAGCGGTCGAAGCTTCGGATGCACTGCGAGCCATCGAAAAGTATTCCGGTTTGGAGCCGGTTGAGTTGACGAACATCCGCCGCCAGAATCCCGCGCTGGCCAGGTCGCTCAAAGAACGGGAGCAAATCAAAGAATACCGGCAGGCGGTCACGGAAGCCCGCGACGGCAAATTGACCGAGTCTTTTGCGCGCTTGGAGCGAATGGGAGCAATCACCCAATGCAGCGTTGCCGAGCAGCACGAAAAGCTCACCGAGCGTTATCTGGAACTGGCGAAGGAACATGAATCAACGGTCATCGTCTCCCAAAGCTGGAATGAGATTCACAAAGTCAACGAGGCAGTTCGCGAGGCGCTCAAACGTGAAACGCTGGTGGGTGACAAGGAAACGGTCGTCGCGGCGTTTCAGCCGGTGGACATGACGGACGCGCAGAAACGGGACACACGCTCGTACAATGAAAACACGGTGCTGGTCTTCAACCGAGACGCGCGGGGGTTCAAGGCCGGCGACTCGGCGCGGCTGCATTCGCTCACCGACACGCATTTGGTGGTGGAGAATGAAAACCGTGTTGTGCCGATTGCTTTCAAGTACTTGAACAAAGTAACGCTCTGCCAACAAAGGGAAATGGCGCTGGCTGCGGGCGACCGACTGCAACTTAAGGCCAACGGGCGAAGCATGGAGAACAAAAAGCTGGCCAATGGCGAACTGGTCACCGTGAAATCGCTTGCGCCCGATGGCCGCATCGCCCTGGCCGATGGCAGGACCTTGGATAAGAGATTCCGCCAGTTCGTTCGCGGCTACGCGGTCACGTCATACGCTTCTCAAGGCAGGTCGGTCAATCACGTCTTGTTCTGCGATTCGGCGGCGAAGGGTGCGACAAACAATCAGCAATGGTACGTGACAATTTCACGCGGCAAGAAAGGGATCCAGATTTTCACAATGGATAAAGAGCAATTGCGGGACAACATCACGCGCTCCGGGAATCGTCCGCTGGCGCTGGATGTAGCGCCGGGACTTAAAGACTCGCGCAACATGGCTGTGCGCCGAATACAGGGAAAGCGAGGTCACTTTCTACACGCCCGATGATTTGGCGGCGCTAAAGTGCGCCAGGGCCGAGCCCGCTTTTCAGGAATCAGGCAGGAGGAACTCGCGCGGTTGGATTGGGGTTGACCTCAAGAAAGATCGCATCGTCGTCAGGGAAGGCGAATCTGACATCATTCGTTGTTGATCTTGTTTGTGAAAGCCCACAGGTGATGTTCGCTCCGCACCAGGATCACGCCATCGACGATAGCCGGAGTGGCGTAGCAGTTGTCTGCCAAGTCATTCACCGAGAGAACGTGCCAGTCCCGTCCGGCCTCGAGCACCGCGAGCTTGCCCGATTCGTTGACCAGAAAGAGCTTTCCATCGGCTGCAATCGGAGAAGCAAAGAAGCTTCCTTCGACCCCGCTGATACGGTCTTGCCGCAGGATTTCGCCGCTCTCAGGATCGATCGTGGCCAGGAGTCCTCCGTTCTTCACCAGGTAGAGCAGACCGCGATAGAACAGAGGAGAGGCGGTGTCAGTGAGCATTTTGGTCACGCGCCAGCGCTCCTTGGGTTGGGCTCCGTCGAGATCGACGGCGACAAAGGTGTTCATGGTGCGAATCAACTTCAGCGCACCGTCCCACTCCGCTTTGTCCACCGCGCCGTCGCCATTTCCATAAACTCGATCAATCGCACGAACGGCTTCCCTAAAGGCCGGATCAGGAAACTCGTCCGGCGAGATCTTACCATCGCCGTTTCGGTCCGCCTTCATCTGCACGGCCAGCTGCTCGTAAGCCGGCACGGCATCGTTGTAAGCGTAAATGCGATTACCAACGCATACTGGACTGGCGATCGGCATGACTCCCATCTTCGGAATTGACCAACGGCGCTCACCCGTGTCAGCCGCGTAAGCGACCATCTCCATCGGTCCGCTTGTCAGAATCTCCGTGTCGTGGAGTACCGGCGTGGCATAGCCGCCGACCAGGTTAGGCCGAGGCGTTTTCCATTTCAGTTTCCCGGACGCCGCGTCAAAGGCGGCGATGTACGAGTCGCTCACCTGATCGGCTACGATGATGACCGCGCCTGCGGCCAGCACCGGCGAAGTCCCCATTCCATGGGGTGGCGTGAACGGATCGAGAGGTTGACGCCAACGCTCTTGCCCGTCGTGGGAAAAGGCCACCAGCCCGAACCCGGAGAACAGGGCGTAAACGCCGGTCTCGTCAACCGCGGGTGTGGAGGAGGCCGCATCATTTGGTTTGGATTTTCGCTCCACGCGCGTTGCTTCGACGGTTCGCTCCCACGACCGCTTGCCGGTCTTCAGGTCAAGGCACGCGACGATGCACCGGCTCTCCTCATATCCGGTCAGAAAGACGCGACTTTCCCAGACCACGGGTGAGGAATGTCCCGCCAAGACCGCCGTCCGCCACGCCAGATTTTTGCCTGGTCCGAATTCGGCCGGGAGATCCAGCGACTCCGACACACCCGAACCGTTCGGCCCGCGAAAACGAGGCCAATTTTGAACGTCGGCACCGCTTGCTCGGTTCGCTCCGATGACCAGCGCGAGGGTGAACACGGCTGTGAAGCCGCGGTTTGTCACCAGTTGGCGGAAGGCGAATTTGAGGTCGTTCATAGTTCGTTGAATCGTTAAACCGGTTTAAATCACGTCCGCCTGGGAGAGTGTTTGAAGGTCTTCAAGTTCTTGCTACTCGCGCGACTTCCGCTTCGGTGCCAATTAAATCCAAGTCCTTGCTGGCCCACAATAATGAACGTCCCGCGCCGTCGCGTTGCCGCAGGAGGGCTAAATACTCTCGGAGTTCCGTTGGAGGTTTTCGATGATCCGTGCCCATGATTCGTCTGTGCCTTTTGGGCTTAAGTCCACGTAGAGAATATCGGCAGCAGACCAGATTAAGGAGTTTTCCCGTTGCAACTCCTCCGGTGTGACTTCGCCCGCCTTCAAGCGCCGCATGTCCTCGGCACGTTGGCGGCCTTCGATCAACCGAATGTCAACCGGCTCATTCATCGCTGCTAATCTACTCTACTGC
>QHNT01000404.1 GCA_003218515.1 Verrucomicrobiota bacterium
TCCGGCTTTCATCGCCGCGTCCGCAACCTTCACGATCTCGCCAAAGAGCGCATCCTTATCAGCTCGAAGTGAGAGGATCGCTGCCGGGTTTAAGCTCGCCGCGTGTTTAAGCTCCGCTTCCAGGTCCTGCAGGCTTATTGGTTTTGAGCCGAGGTAAAGATAGGGCTCGGTCTTACCGATAGTCACAGTCAACCTTTCCTTTGCGCCCTCACTCTCGTTACCTTTTGTTGCCGGGCCAGCCGGTTGGGCTTGGGTCGGTTTCGTCATCGGCGCTGGCGCCACATTGTTTTCAACCCGCGATTGCCTGAGAGCACTGGACGATGCAGCGACTGAAATCGCATTAGAATTCGGCTCCGCGACCGAAGCGGATTGCCACACAATTCGAGGCGAAACCACGACCACAATTCTTCGGCCATCGGCGTCCTTCAACGCTGGGTTTTGCAGCATCACCGCTCCGCCATCGCCGACGAGAGTTTGTGCCGTGCCAGCGTCATAATCGATATTGCCTACCCCGTTCATGGCGATGACCCGGCCCGATCCGTTGTCGTCGGATTCTTGGTCTGGTTTCGGCTCACCCGTAAACTCCGAGTCGAGATCGCCGGCCTCGGTGATCTTTGCCGAAACGGACAAATCGATCAGGCTGCCGCTGACGTAAGGAGTGATTCGGCAGGTCGCGGTCGCATTTGCCTGCCGATGTTGGAATGGTTGAATGCCGGCGGTCTCGACTTGTGTCTCTTGCGCGGTGGCAGTCGTCACTTGTTGAGAGGAGAGAACAGCGACGCCGGGCTGTTGTTCCAGTAGTCGAAGCAATTCGATTCGTTGTTCGGCGGGCAGCATCCACGCGATATGGCCGTTCGGCCCGATGGTGTAGGGTCCCGCCCCCTTCAGGTCTTCCAGCACTGTGTCGGGGACCGAAATGAATTTCACTTCCGTTTCGACTGCGACGGGATTGGCGGAGGGCCGGGACACGAATCGGGTGGCACGATTTGCCGGCTTTCGTTCGCCACGCGCCATCGGCAAGAGCAACGCTCCAACGACGGCCACGATCGCCAGGCGCAGGATGCCAAGCTTCGCCGACTTCGGCACCGGGCCCTCGAGCAGGCGTTTGATCCGCTGCGCCAGGGCGCTTTTGGATTCCACGATCCCGACGAGGCCCAGCGCCAGCACCGGGCGTTGGAACGCGAGTCTGGCGACTTCGAGCAGCGTGGCCGGATAGGCCTCGGCCTCCTCGCCCATGTGGACCATCACCATCTCGTCCACGGCCTGTTCGCGCACGCGGCGGATGCGCGCGTTGGCGAGCCAGAGCAGCGGATGCCACCAGTAGAAAATCTGCAGCAACGTCTGCGCGTAGTGCGCCAGGACATCACCGCGTTTGATGTGCGCCAGTTCGTGGAGCAGCACCGCGCGCAGTTGGAGCGCGGACAGCTTGTCCGCCAGCGGTTGCGGGATGAGAATGACCGGTCGCCACAAACCGGAAACCGCGGGAGTGCTCGCCGTGGCCGAGAGTTTGAGTCTCACACGCCGCTTGATTCCCATTTGTTGACGGCAGGCGTCGAGCAGGTGCCGTGGTGAGTCTGAAGCCGGCAGCGCTTGCGACGCTGTTTGGATGACGGAACGCGAACGCCGGACCAACCACGCCATCAAAACCAGGGCGGTCGCACACCAGCCCACAAGGACCCAGCCGGCAAACTGAAGCTTCGGGCGGGGCGCCGGACGTGATGGAAGAGGAGGTGCTGTGCCAAATTTGGCATCTGAATAACGAACCACGAATTGCGACGAAGGAGCACGCACAGTATCGATCGCTTGCTTCTGCGGCAGCCAGTAAGCCAGTCCGGTCGGCGCGGCGAACGACGGCGGCAAAACTAATTTGATCAACACCAGCATCCACAGTCCATAGCGAAAGACCGCGCGAACTTTCCTACGGATGAGCAAATCCAGCGCGAACAGAAAAATGATGAGCAGGCTGGACTGGACGAGCATCGGCAGCCCAAACCCGACGAAGCGCGCGCCCCAATGGTTCAAGGTGTCAATAATATTCATGCGTGTCTCAGGTGGGGCGAGTGTCCGCCTTCCGCAGTTCTGCTGCGGGTCCTCGCGAGCCACAACGTGTCGCCGCCGTCGAGGCAACGAGGTGGATGCCACCCGCCTCCTCACGTCGGCGGCTACAGGGTCCGCCCGTCAGGAGCTTCGCCCCGCCATTTTCATTTCTTTCCGGTCTTCTTTTTTTTCTGTTTGATCAGCGATTCCAGCTCAGTCAACTCCTCCGCGCTGAGGTCGCCTGTTTCCAACAGGCTCTGCACCATTGGCGTGAGTGCGCCATTGAACGCGTTCTTGAGCGCGTAAAGCAGCTCGCCGCGCTGCGCCTGCTGCCGGGTGACGGCGGATCGGTAGAGCGTCAGGTTGCGAATCTTTTCCGCGGTGAGCAGCCCCTTGGCGACCATGCGGTCCATGATCGTACGTACGGTGGAGTAGGTCCATTCGGTCCGCCTGTGCAGCTTCTCTTGAATGGTCGGGGCCGCGCACGGCTCGTGTTGCCAGACGGCCTTGATGATCGTCCATTCGGCTTCGGTGAGTTCGACGGTTTGCTTCGGCATGAGTGCAATGTTTAACGCAGTAAAGATTTCTCTACAAATGTAGAGATTGCAAGAGAAATTATTCGGCGAAGGTGCGGAGACGGGCGGGGTGGCGGTGCTCCACCCGCGGGCCGTGTGCGGACAGATTGTTGGACCCCGCGGTCACCGCTTGACCGGGTTTCCGCGTGTGTCAACGATCGTCGGCGAGACGATAAACCAATAACTTCTTCCGCTGGCATCTTTCACGCGCGCGGTGACCTTTGCGTTTTGGTATAGGCGAGGTCGGCTCCGACGATCCAGGCACTGAGTCCATTTTCACACCAAACACCATTGCTTCCGCAAAGTTTCCGGCATTTCGCCGCCGTCGCGCAGCGCCCCGAGACTGAGCGCGTCGTGGCGTTTGGCAAGACGAACGCCGGCTTCGTCGGTCATCAACGGACAGTGATAAAAGTCTCGCGGTAACGCGGAACGCGGAGCGCGGAATGCGGAATTGCGGGCGGTTCAAAAGATTTCATTCCGATTCGCCTTCAACCATTCGCCTAAGCCGGGCAGGCGAAACGAGAGCAGTTTCTGAAGCTTCGCGCAGTTCAGCGAAGTGTCACCCGGTCGCGGTGGGCCGACGTAGTCGTTGCGCGAGGATGGTTCGACGCGCGGGTTGAGCTGCGGCCAGCGGGCGGCGATCAATTGACCGATTTGCCAACGGGACAAACGCTCGCTGCCGGCGAGGTGATAAAGGCCGGGTTTGTTTCGCGCGGCGAGTTCCCAAATCGCGCGCGCCGTCACGACCGCCGCCATAGGACAGCGATACTCATCCCTGAACAGGTTCAGCCTGCGTCCGGCCTGCCAGGCGCGGCGCATCTCTTCGTTGAAGCCGCGGTCACCGGTGCGTGAAGCCCCGCCGTTCAGAGAAATGCGGACCACGCTATGCCTCGGATTGGCGAGCACGATTTGTTCGGCGGCAATTTTGGTTTGCGCGTAAACGCTCAACGGACATGGCTGGTCGTCCTCATCGTAGTTGCCTTCGCGACCGTCAAAGACCAGATCGCTCGAGAAGAAAATCAGCGGAATGTCGTCGGCGAGTTCCGCTAGGCAGGCGGTGACCTCGACGTTCAATGTTCGAGCCAAGGAAGGATTTTCCTGACACGCCGGACTCCGGCTCAATGCCGCGCAGTGAATGATGAGCTGCGGGCGATCTTCCTTGAAGGCCACGCGGACGACCTGGAAATCGGCAAGATCAAGCAGGCGATAGCGAACGCCACCCGGAGAAGTCAGGGGGGACGGCACGGCGTCCCCCCCAACGCGGGGGAGGGACGGCCCGTTGCCGTC
>QHNT01000271.1 GCA_003218515.1 Verrucomicrobiota bacterium
CAAAGTCGAGAAGGTCGGCATTGACGACGCCTGCGCGTTCCTGGCGCGTTTCAGCAACGGTTCACTGGCGACGTTTGAATCGACCCGCTACGCCCGCGGCCACAAGGCGCTTTACACGTTCGAGATCAACGGCGAGCACGCCTCGATCTTCTGGGACCTGCACGATTTGCATCGGTTGCAATACTTCGATCACCGCGACGAAGGCCGCGTGCGCGGTTGGCGCAATATTCACGTGAGCGACGGCGACCAGCCGTACATGAAAAACTGGTGGGTGCCGGGACTGCAGATCGGCTACGAACACAGCTTCGTTCACCAGGTCGCCGACTTCCTGGCGGGTCTGGCCGATGGCAAACCGGCCAGGCCCGACTTCAAGGACGGTCTCGCCACTGATTGCGTCACCGACGCCGTGCTCAAGTCGGCCAGGACGGGCCAGTGGGAAAAAGTGAAGAAGGCGAAGTAACGTTGAATGGTTTGCCGTCGCGGAATGACCCGAGTTGTTGCGCGCTCTTTTCGTTCGAGGACAAAGATGGGGACAAGCAGAACCAAGCTGATTGTCGGCATGGTTGCCGCCGCGGCGTTCGTCGCTGTTGCGCTGTTTTTGCTGACGCGCGGACCCGAAAGCGGAGCCGGCCTCGTTCAACGATTGCCGGACGGCTCGACGCTGGAACTTCGGACGACTGCGTTCACGACGAATTACACTTTCCGTTACCAAAGCGGCAATCGTCTCCAACGATTTATTGCGCCGATCCTGCCGGATGCTCTGAAAAAGTGGCTGGTCCCGCAACAAACAGGAAGCTTGGGTTGGGACAACGGCGACACAAATTTATTCGTCATCACGGTAAATCGGAACCCCGCAGCAAATTGGTCATCGCAGTTGAGCAGACTGGTGGTGTTTGATGAACAAACCAATCTCTACGATGCCGCGTTGGGGGCAAGCACATTGGGCAATCCGAACGAGTACGTCCACGGGTGGTGGATTCGTGCTTTCCCGCGACGAAGCAAAACACTGGGTTTGCGCTTTATCGGGGAAAACGCGACTCACTGGACAACTGCTGCCCAATTCAAAATCCGCAACCCAGCCTTTGCCGTTTATCCGCAGTGGACGCCGGAATCGCGGCCGATCACCAAGACCGACGACGATCTTTCGGTTACGCTGAATGAATTCCAGGCGGGGATGCCTATGCAACACGACAAGACGCGCGCCGACGAGAACAGCGCCGCGCGAAAGACACGAATCAGGTGCTCGTTTTCTCAGCGCGGCTTGGCCGTTGACAGCAATTGGCGGGTGCAAAAGCTGGTTATTTCGGATGCGACAGGCAATCGTTGGTTTCCCTGGCTCGATTTTGTGAAGCAGGATTTCGATTGGGTCACCAACGGCACCGTTGAGTTTTTCGGCGCACTCTGGCCGGGCGAGAACGCGTGGAAACTCGAGGTTGAATGCGTCCGTACAGCAGGCTTCAGCGCGGATGAGCTTTGGGAAACGCCGCCGATTCAACTACCGGCTCTCGGCCAGCTTACCGACCTGACCAACAACTGGCAGCACGATGTCCTGACGGTTCAATTGGTCGCTCTGTCCAGCCCGAACACCGACCATCTCGGCCAGTTCAAGTGGATCGCCAAGTGGTGGGGCGAAGACAAAAACAAGGTCTATTCGCTCGCGCTCAAAATCAGTCCGGAACTGAAAGGCCACCGTTTGACGGTCGTGCGGGCGGTGGACCAGGACGAGCGCGAAGTGGAAATCGTCCAGCATGGAAGCCAGGACAACGCCGAGCAGGCCGTCTTTTTGAAACCCCCGCCGGAATCGAGGCAATTCAAGCTAACGTTCGCCCTCCAACGAAGCCGCTTCGTGCAATTCCTCGTGCGGCCCGATTTTGTGAAGGCCGGCCCGACCAATTCGCCGACAAAGAACTGAAGCGAGACCTGAGGCGATCTAATCAGGCGCTGTCGGTTGCTGCTACGAATTTTACGTGCCCAACGGGGACCGCGCGCGCCTCGCGTGCTGCTGTTGGCGGCCCGCCGACAGCTCCCTTGCAAATCTCAAGATCAACAAGCGAGCCAGCGGGCGAAACAAAGACCTCGCGGACCTTGACCACCTCCCCTGATCGCGCCCGTCCGCCTGGTCTTCCCAGTCTCTAAGACGGGGCCGGCAGGCTTTGGCGCGTCGCGATGGAATCCGCGTCGTTCAGGCTTGTTCCGCAGGGCCGGATGCCTGGCTCTACGGCAGCCGAGACGCCCGCCGCTAGGCCGATAAACGAAGACAGGCTGGAAGCCTGTGCCACTCTGCTGTTGGCAGGCTGAAAACTTTCCCGCATTCTCTCCCACCATGAATCGGCATGCGCCACTCGGCCACTGACCATGCTCCCCGCTTTCCTCGCGACCATTTTGTTTTCGCTTTCGATTATTTTCGCCAGTCGCACGACGCGCCTGCTCGGCGGAACGATAGCCAACTTTTATCGATTGTGCGTCTCCACCGCCCTGCTGGCGATCTGGGCGCATGCGTTCGGCAAAGGCCTCGGGGGCGGCGCGTTCCGGGTATTTTTTCTAAGCGGCTGCATCGGGTTCGGCCTCGGGGACCTGGCGCTTTATCAAGCCATTCCACGACTCGGACCGCGATTGACCATTCTGATGGGTCACTGCCTGGCCGCGCCGTTCGCGGCGCTGACGGAATGGTTGTGGATGGGCACGGCGCTGACCTTGCCGCAAATTGTCTCTGGCCTGGTGATCCTGATTGGCGTCGTGATCGCCTTGGCGCCGCGCGAACACCTGCACATTGAACCAAAGGCGCTGGCTCAAGGGATTGCTTTTGGGATCGTGGCCGCGTTGGGCCAGGGATTGGGGGCAGTGGTTACTCGCAGGGCCTACGCCCTGGTGAAGCTGAGCGGCCAAAGCATTGATGGCGGCACGGCGGCGTATCAAAGAATTCTGGGCGGCCTGCTTTTTGCAGTCGTGCCGACGCTCTGGATCATGAGAAAGAACCGGTTGAAAGATCAGCACCTCGTTTTCGACGGGGACGTGGTCCCAGGCGACGGTTACAAGCGGCACGCCATCTGGCTTTGGGTGCTGCTCAACAGCCTGGCCGGCCCGACCATCGGCGTCGGCTGCTACCAGTGGGCTTTGGAGAACAATCCGAGCGGTGTGGTGCTGCCGATCGTCGCCACGACGCCTATCGTCGTAATTCCGTTTGCTTACTTGTTTGAAGGAGACCGGCCCGGACCGCGCTCGCTGTTGGGCGGGATCGTCGCGGTGGCGGGCGCGATTGCGCTGGCCATGTCACGCTACTAGGGCGTTCAACAGGTCTTCGCCGTAATGCAAGCCAAAACTTGCGGAAAGGCGCGGAAAAATCTTTCGCCGGAAGCATTTTCCGTCTGGCACTCGCGCGAGGTGCGGAGTAACATCGCGCGAGATGTGGGAAAGAACTTTTAGTCTTGTTCCGCTTTACCCACGCAATGAATGGCATGACAAACCAGCACACAGTCACACAGGAGGTCGTCGAGGAATTTCTCGGCGACATCGCGCCGCTGGCACAACAAATCGGTTCGGCGGAAGGGCTGGTGGCGCTCAGTGCAGGGGCGGCATCGCGTAAATTTCACCGCGTCACGGACTTGCCGTCCCTGCGCCGCTTTCTGCGCGATTACCAGTCGCAAATCCTGGTCCCGCTGGAGTTACCTGCCATCTGCCGGGCCCACGGACACGCGAGCCGCTATGAGATTCGCGAATTGATCGAGCTCGACCGGCAACTTGCGAACGAACCGTTGCTCCAGAGTTTTGCCACGGCCAGCCAGCGCGTGGGGAAAACGCAGCTCAAACGGTTGCGCCAGTTGCGCGACCAGCGGCTGGTGCAGCGTTATCTGCGCGCCGTGCAGGCCGGAGAAGCGCACGCCTGGCACACGGTGGTTTACGGTTTGATGCTCTCGGTTTACTCGCTGCCGCTGCGGCAGGGTTTGTTAAGCTACGCGCAGCAGACGACGCGCGGCTTCGCCAGTTCCGCAGCGAATCGATTGCGACTGGCCGAGACCGAGTGTCAGATTTTAGTGAGCGAAGTCTGTGCCGGTTTTCCCGCAGCGGCGAACAGTTTGCTGATGGCGGCGGCCGGTCCGAGGCCGCTGATCGGGTGACGGCAAAATTCTTCGCCGGCCAACTTTTCTCTGGCCAACGCCGCTCGGGCTCTTCAGTAATAGGGAACACTTTGTTCCCATGATGAATTCCATTGACGCCAACCCGTACTTTGAAACGGGCGACTGGCTGGTCATAGCCGTTTATCTTGTTGGAATCGTCGGTCTTGGTTTGTGGTTTGGCAAGGACCAGAAAAGCACCCGCGACTATTTTCTCGGCAGCAGGAACATTCCGTGGTGGGGCATCGGTTTTTCCATCGTCGCGGCGGAGACCAGCGCGTTGACGATCATCGGTGTGCCAGCCATCGCTTACGGCAACAATCTCACCTTCATCCAGATGATTATCGGCTACATCATCGCGAGGATCATTCTGGCCGTCCTGCTGGTGCCGCACTACTTCAGCGGTGAAATTTATTCGCCGTATCAACTCTTCGCGAATGCGTTTGGCGCGGCCGTGCGAAAAACGGCGGCGGGCTTTTTTCTCGTCAGCGAAACGATCGCCGGCGGCTTTCGGGTATATGTTGCGTGCATCCCGATTCAACTGATGTTTGGAATCAAAATTATTCCCGCCATCGTGCTCTTCGTTTTCCTCTCCCTCCTGTACACCTACTTCGGCGGCGTGAAGGCGGTCATCTGGACCGACGCCGTGCAATTCCTGCTGTTCATGGCCGGCGGCATTTTCACGCTGCTTTATATCCCGCAACAATTCGACGGCGGCTTTCCGGAGGTCTTCTCTCGCGCGGCCCACGACGGCAAACTGGTCTGGTTGAACACGAAATTCTCCTGGGCACTCGCTTCGGACGGCGGGTTCAACCTCTGGATGGGGATCATCGGCGGCACGGTGATGGTGATGTCGTCGCACGGCGCGGAGCAACTCATCGTGCAGCGCGTGCTGGCCTGCAAAACGGTGGCGGATGGCCGGAAAGCGCTGGTTCTGAGCGCCGTCATCATCCTCCCGCTGTTCCTGGTGTTCCTCCTGGTCGGCGCAATGCTCTGGGTTTATTACCGGCAACTGCCGATGGCAATCCCGATTCCCGAACCGCGTCCCGGCGTCAAGCCAAACGATTACGTTTATCCAATTTTCATGCTGACGGCCGTGCCGAATATCCTTAAAGGCTTTCTGATCGTGGCCATACTCTCCGCCGCGATGTCGTCGGCCAGTTCGGCGCTCACTTCGCTCGCTTCGGTTTCCACGATGGATTTTTTGAAGGGGCATGGAGGAAAGGCGCACGCGGAAGAGTTCTACTTGCGGTTCAGCAGGTATTCGACTGCCTGGTGGGGTCTGCTGCTCTCGCTGGTGGCCTTCGCCGCGAGCCAGAGAGTGAATTTCGTTCTGAACGCCGCTTTTTCCCTGCGCGGCCTGACCAGCGGCGCGTTGCTCGGCGGTTTGTTGCTCGCGGTGGTTTGGAAAAAAGGACGCGCGCTTCCCGTCGTATTCGGCATGGTCACCTCGCTGGCGGTGATGACCTGCATCACTGCATTTTGGAAAACCCTGATCGGCTGGCCCTGGTACACGCTGATTGGAACCGCTGTGACAGCCCTGGTTGCTCTGCTCGCGCGGGAGTTGTTGCCAAAAGAGAAGAGCGCCTCCCAGCCCAACTCCCCGTGAAGTAAACTGGTGCCGCGTTGGTAACGGGTTGCTTTGATTCAAACGGGTGCGGCCAGCGTCCCTGCGAGCTGAAACGTCCGAGGCTTTTCGATTCGATCGCGGCTCGCCAGTAGTCTCGCCCCGCCAAAGTAACCCGTACCGCTGGCAGTGTCCTAATTTGCTTCAGGTGGGCGCGCCGCTGCCGCGGCGCACGGCGGTGCCGCAGCACCGCCGCCACCAAATTAGAGACTACCGTACCGCCGCGTTCCTTGACTTGGTTTTGGCCGTTCGTTACGGTTTGATTCCATGAACCGTTGGTCAGTTCGCCTCGCTTGCGTTGTTGTCTGCGTTCTGGCGTTTCCTTTTACCTGCCCGGCGCCGCTCGTTTATCGTCCGGGCGAAGGCTGGGTTTATGAGCCAGTCGGCGGGGGCAAGTGGATTCGGACCCGAGCCAAAGACCAGCTCGAAGTCGCACAAACCGCCTTCGACAAAAAGGATTACTCGACCACCTTCAAAGCCGCGCGGCGCACGATCAGAGTCTGGCGGCTCTCTGATTACGCTCCGAAGGCGCAATATCTTTTGGGGCGCTGCTATGAGGCCGAGCATCAGGATGAGCGCGCCTTCAGGGAATATCAAAGGCTTCTCGAAAAATACCCCAAGGTCGAAAACTACCAGGAAGTGCTCAGGCGCCAATTTGAAATTGCCAATCGCTTTCTGGCCGGCCAATGGTTCAGGCTGTGGGGCTATATCCCGTTCTTTCCGTCCATGGACCGGACGGCCGGGATGTATGAAAAGCTGATCAAAAACGGGCCGTTCAGTGAAGTCGCGCCAGAAGCCCAAATGAATATCGGCGCCGCGCGCGAAAAGCAGGTGAGTTTCTTCAACCGCGTGGATCCGTTTCACGAAGCGGTGAAGGCGTACGAGACAGCCGCTGACCGTTACCGCGAAAACAAAACGGTGGCTGCCGAGGCCCTCTTCAAGGCGGGGCACGCTTACTACAAACAGGCGCAAAAGGCCGAATACGACCAAAGCGTCGCAGGCCAGGCCATCGCCACGTTCAGTGATTTCATGGTTTTGTATCCGGGAGACTCGCGCGCCCAAGAGGCGCAGAAAATGATCGGTGAGCTCAAGACCGAACAGGCGCGCGGCAGTTTCGAGATCGCGCGTTTCTACGAAAAAAAGAGACGCTGGGACGGCGCGCGCACTTATTACAACGACGTCGTGAACATTTTGCGGACCGAGCCCGGTTCACCTTACGCGGAAGCGGCCAAAAAGCGCATTGACGCTATCAATAAACGGGCCGAGACACGAACCGCCCGGAAATAACATGCGTTCGCTCTCCGTGAACCTCCCTCCTCGTCGTTCTCGTCCTCGATTCGTCCTTTTGGTTTCCAGGACGAGGACGAGCACGAGAACGATTGGGTTCATGGCCCCCATGCGCGTCCAGAATTGGAGGTCCGGGCTCTCCATGAACCGCCCCATCACCCGGCCTCCGGCCACCCTCTCCCCCATTGAGGGAGTGGGACGGGGTAACGGGGTGGTTCATGGTCCCAATGCGTGCGCAGAAGCGAAAGGAGGCTTTCCATGAACCGCACTCGCAAGTCATTGGAAATGAACAAAACAATCGGGATCGGTTCATGGCCTCGATTCAGGTCCGAATTTTGGAGGTGTCCCCTCTCCATGAACCGCCCCTCTCCCGGCCTGCGGCCACCCCGCCTTGCGGGGAGAGGGCCGGGAGAGGGGTGCCGATCTGGTTCATGGCCCCGATGCGCGTCCAAATTTTGGAGGTTCCTCCTACCCATGAACCGGCTATCGGAGCGCGGACAGCCATGTCCGCGCGAATCAAGTCCGAGGCACTCGCGGACAAGGCTGTCCGCGCTCCTGTCCGTCGCTGGTTCATGGTCCCGATGCGTGATTCTGAAATCGTGGAGACTTCCCATGAACCGTACCCCCTCATCCCGTCCTTCTCCCCCAGTGGGGGAGAAGGTGCCCGGAGGGCGGTTGAGGGGGATTCCGACCGGTTCATGGCCCCGATTCACGTCCAAATTTTGGAGGTGTTCCCTTCCCATGGACCACCCCTCTCCCGGCTTTCGGCCACCCTCTCCCCGCCGCGCGGGGAGAGGGCCGGGAGAGGGGTGCCGATCTGGTTCATGGCCCCGATTCGCGTCCAAATTTTGGAGGTTCCCAATCTCCATGAACCGCCTCCCCGTAGCGGCGTCTCGGCAGAGGGCCGCTGGCTGTTGTTCCCACGAATTGCGGCGCTCTGCCGAGACGCCGCTACGCCAGGGTTCATGGCCCCAGCGCGCGCTTGCAAAATCGTGGGAACCACCCATGAACCGGAGAGCCGCCCTCCCTTCGGAAATCCTGGGCCGGTCGTGCTGGAACAGCCGGCCTTGCTTGTTCCTTGTCGCGGGTCTGGCGCTGGGACTTTGCGGCTGCGCCGGCTACCGGCTCGGCCCCGCAAATCCCGGATTGACACGCGGCAAAACGGTCCAGGTGAATTTTTTTGGGAACAAAACGCTGGAACCGCGCCTGGTCGAGGCGGTCAACCACGCGCTGCGCAAGAGCCTGCAACAGGACGGCACTTACAAACTCAACACGCGCGGCGACGGGGACATCATTGTGAATGGGGCCATCTTGAGATACGAACGGCAGGGTGTTTCCTTCCAGCCGAAGGACATCCTCACCGTGCGCGACTACCAGGTGACATTGATGGTGAAAGTCACCGCTACGGAACGCGCCACCGGTAAAGTGGTCCTGGACCGCGAAGTGACCGGCCGCACGACCGTGCGCGTCGGTTCTGATTTGCCGAGCGCCGAGCGGCAGGCGCTCCCGCTGCTGGCGGATGACCTGGCCAGGAATGCGACGACACTGCTGACGGAAGGAACATGGTGATAAAGCGATCCCCATCCCGGCCCCTTGTGCTCCCCAGCGTTTCCTCGGGCAAGACCGTTCGTGCGATGGCTCTGGCCGTCGGATTTTTTTTGAGTTTTTTGTGGTGTTCAGCTGGCGACTGGCCGCAGTGGCATGGCCCGACGCGGGATTGTCATCTTCCCAGCAACGCGCCAGTGACCTCGTTGCCGAATGACCTCAAACCGGTTTGGAAGCTCTCCATCGGCGGCGGGTTTTCCTCGCCCGTCATCGCCGGCGGCAAACTGGTCTATCTCGATGAGAACGGCGCGCAGGAGGTCGCTCACCTGATCGACGCGAAGACTGGAAAAGAGATTTGGAATGTTCCAGTGGCAGACCGCTACGAAGACGAATGGGGCGCCGGGCCGCGCAGCACGCCATTCTTCGATGGCGACCGCGTTTACGTTCAGTCGTGCAACGGCGAGTTTCGCTGCCTTGGCCTCGCCGACGGCAAAGTGATTTGGGGAACGAGCTTCGAAAAGGATTTCGGCGTCAAATTTCTCGGCTCCAAAGCCAACTCCGGCACCGCGACGCGCCGCGGCAACAACGGTTCCGGTGTCGTGGACGGCGACGCGGTGGTTCTCCCCGTCGGCAGCACCGACGGCGCGACGCTGGTCTGTTTCGACAAGCGGACCGGCAAAGTGCTCTGGAAATCTGGCGACGACGAAGCGGCTTATTCCTCGCCCATCATCGCGACGCTCGCCGGAGTGAAACAGGTGGTTTACCTCTCCGCCGATTCCCTGGCAGGCTATGATCCGAAGGACGGCAAAATCCTCTGGCGTGTGCCCTTGAAGACCGATGCCAAGCGGCACGCCTGTTCGCCTGTGATCATCGGAGACACAGTTACGGTAAACTCGCACACCTTCGGCACCATCTGTTTCAAAATTGTGATGGAAGGCGGCAGGCTCAAGGCGCTTGAGGCTTGGGCCAACAAGGATTTGAAGACGAATCTCGGCACGGCGGTCGCCGTCGGTGATTGCCTCTACAACCAAGGCGCGAACCGGGATTACGTCTGTTTCGACGCGAGGACCGGCCAGCTCAAATGGTCGCAGCCCGGTTTTGGTCAGGGCAGGAAGGACTATTCTTCCACGATTGTCGCCGGGAAAAATCTGCTGGTGCTGACTGAAGACGGCACGCTGCTGTTGCTGGCGGCGAATCCGTCCAAATACACCGAGCTGGGCCGCGCGCAGGTCTGCGGCAACACCTGGAGCTTTCCGGCTTTTGCTGACGGCAAGCTTTACGTCCGCGACGGTCGTCAGCTCGCTTGTTACAATTTACGCGGCGCAAATTGAGGAATGTGCGGTTTGATCTGTTTCAGGTCAGATTGCGTGGGAAGGTGTGCAGCGGGTTCAACTCCGCGCTGTGCCCCAAACCATCGCCGAAATTCCAATCCCCGCCGCTGAAGAGCCCGCTGGACTGGTTGGTGAACTGAACGCTCAAGGGCGCAGTTCCTGAAGTCGGGTTGGCTGTGAAGTCCGCTCTAAACCACCACTGAGTACTAAACGGATGGATCAGCAGGTTCTTGCTGCTGCTGCCACCGGGCCCGCTGACCGTCAAGCTAACCGTGCGATCGCCCGGGATGTTATATGTGTGCGACGGGTTCTGTTCCGAACTGTGCGTCGAACCATCGTCAAAGTTCCAATCCCAACTCGAGATGTTACCCGTGGACTGGTCCGTGAACCTTACTGTTAACGGTACCCAGCCTGATCTGGGGTTGGCATCGAAATTCGCCGTGGGTGGAGGCTCCTGTGCCAGTCCACTTGTCGTGGTGACCGCCGCACTGGCCACGAGACATGCCATCAAGGCCAGGTTCCGCCGGTTCATTGCCCATCGCGAGTTGCTTCTCATAAGACGGGTCAAGGAGAGGTGTTCTCCGTTTTCCGGCGCACTTTTAATTGTTCTTTCGATCGCGTGTCCATAAGGTCTTCACGGTATTTCCAGAGGCCGGCAACATTCCGGCCCTCCCTTCAAACCTCGAACCCTGAACTTTGAACTTTGAACTTGCGCCAGCAAATGGTTAGCTGCCGGGGCAAATGAAAGTTCGCCCTGCGACGCACGACGATTTGCCCGGCATTCTGGAGATTTACAATGAGGCGGTGCGGAACACGACTGCCACCTACGATTACGAACCGCGCACGTTGGAACACCGCATCGCCTGGTTCGAAGACCATCTGAGGAACAACCTGCCTGTCTTCGTCGCAGTCAACGACGAGAGGCGCGTCGCCGGCTGGAGCGCGTTGAATCGCTACCACGATCGCAAGGGGTATCAGTTCACGACAGAAAACTCCGTTTACGTGGCCGCGGACCAGCGGGGCCGGGGCATCGGCAGACGGCTGATGAATCCCCTGATTGAAGCCGCGCGAGAGCGCGGGCTTCACGCGATTCTCGCAGGCATTGATGCCCAAAACGAGGCGAGCATCCGGCTGCACGCCTCCTTTGGCTTCGTGAAGGTCGCCCACTTCAAACAGGTCGGATTCAAATTCGATCGCTGGCTTGATGTGGTTTACATGGAACTGTTGCTTTAAGTTGCGGTCGGCCACGCTGCGCTCGACAAAGTCGGCGGCAAAACATGAACAATCCAACTTCAGTCCGTCACGAAAAGACCTTGCTCATCCGGCTCGAGTTCCTGAATCACAGCGGAACGCTGTTCGGCGGATACATGATGCAATGGGCCGACGACATGGCGTACAACGCGGCGTCGCTGGCCTTTCCTTCCGCCGGTTTCGTCACGAGACTGTTCGGTCAATTTGATTTCAAAGCGCCGGTTCGCGGTGGCGATATCATCAAGATTTACAGCGAGGTGGAGAGCCGAGGCACGACTTCGTGCAAGATCCTCGTCTGGGCCGTGAACGCGCGGACTGGCGTGGAAGTCTTTCGCACTTTCGCCGTGATGGTCAACGCGCGCGACGGAAAGAAGGTTCCGTTGGACGAGCCGATTTAGAACCTGGTTCATCAGTGAAAACGCATTATCTGTCGTCCTCTTCGCGCTGCATCCGGCGCTCCGTTGCGACTCTCCGCACCCTCTGCAAGAACCGCACCCCCTCATCCTGTCCTTCTCCCCCAGTGGGGGAGAAGGTGCCCGGCTCGTCCGCCGTAGGCCTGGCGAAGGCGGAAGGGCAGTTGAGGGAGCTTCCGACCGGTTCACGGCCGCAACTCACGTCAAAATTTTGGAGATGTTCCCTTCCAGGGAAACGTGCGGCCGGCTTCTTCACCGCGGTTTGCTGTCTGCTGCTCGGCTCGCTGCGGGCTCAGGCGGCAAATCGTTCCGGTCTGTTGCAGGAGGACTTTCCGTTTCAGGGCGCGTGCATCAGCGCGAAATTTCCCGGCCACAACGTCGCGATGAAAGGGCTCGCCATCCGCGTCGGCAACGACGCGTGCGTGCTGTTCGACACCGAACTGCTGCGGATGGCGGCGGGCTGGACCGGCGGCTACATCACGACGCGCGGCGTGGCTTTCGACGGACAACACGGCGTTCACCCGTCGATCGACGGCGACCAGAAATTCGGCATCGCCTCAGTGCCCGGCTGGGCGGACGACAAGGGCGAATTTGCGGACCCGCGTCCGGAGCTCTTCGGTCCTCTGCCCGATGGCTGGGCGCATTGGGACGGTCTTTACGTGAATGGGCCGAACGTCGTGCTCGCTTACACGGTTCACGGCACGAAGATTTACGAACAACCTTCCAGCGCGGCGAGGGACGGGCAAATCGCTTTCGTCCGAACCTTCAAGACAGAGAAAGTCAAAGAGGCGCTCTTGATGGCGGTTTGCGAAGCGGAGGGCGCAACGGGCAAAGCCGAGAATAACGTCGCGCGCCTGACCACGCCGGACGGCAAGGTGACCGCCGTCGGCGGAGTGGATTTGCCGAGGGGAGCCGGGCTGGAAATTGTCGGCAAAAGGCGGTCCTGCCCATTGGCCGCAGGATGTCGCGACCAAAGGCGTTTTGGAAACGAGCGGGACTCCCGACGGCGCTTATGTCACCGACAGCCTGACACCGCCGATTGACAATCCGTGGAGACGCCACGTGCGTTTCGGCGGGCTGGATTTCTTCTCCGACGGCAAACGCGCGGCGCTCTGCACCTGGGACGGCGACATCTGGATTGTGTCGGGCATCGACGACAGGCTGGAGAATCTCAAGTGGCGTCGCTTTGCTTCCGGGATGTATGAGACGCTCGGCCTGAAAATTGTGGACGATGTCATTTACACCTCCGGCCGCGACCAGCTCACGCGCTACGACGATTTGAACAACGACGGCGAAGCCGATTACTACGAGAACTTCTGCAACCGTTACACTTCGACCGAAGGTTTCCACGAGTTCGTTTTTGACTTGCAGACCGACAAGGACGGCAATTTTTATTTTGCGAAAGCCGGTCCGGTGAATCCGGGCGGCGCCGGGTTTCAGCGCATCGCCGCGAACGCGGGGACGTTGATGAAAGTCTCCAAAGACGGCAAAAAGCTGGAAGTCATCGCGACCGGATTTCGCGCGCCGAACGGCATCGGCGTCAGCCCGACGGGCCAGCTCACCACCGGCGACAACCAGGGGACGTGGGTGCCGACCGATCCATTGAACTGGATCAGGCCCGGCGGCTTCTACGGCGTCGTGGACACCGCGCATCGGGACCCGGTCCCGGAATTCAAGCCGCCCTTGATGTGGTTTGCGTATCGCGAATACGACAACTCCACCGGTGGCCAGGTCTGGGTGACGACCGACCAGTGGGGCCCGTTCAAAGGCGAGTTGCTTTACACCTCCTACGGCAAGTGCGCCCTTTATCTCATCATGAAACAGGAAGTGTGCGACTTGATGCAGGGCGGCGCGGTGAAGTTTCCGGTCCGATTCAGTTCATCCGCGATGCGCCCCCGGTTCAATCCCAGGGACGGCCAGCTTTATATCGCCGGTCTCCAGGGTTGGCAGACCGAGGCGGCCAGGATCACCGGCCTGGACCGGGTCCGTTACACCGGCAAACCGGTTTATATGGCGCGCGACCTGAAAGTGGACAAGGCCGGCGTTCATATCACGTTCACGCAGCCGCTCGACCCCAAGGAGGCGGTTGACCCGCAAAACTACAGCGGCAGACGCTGGAATAATCACCGGACCTCCTCCTATGGTTCGGACGACTACTCGGTTGCCGATGACAACAGGAAAGGCCGCGACCACCTCAACATCACCGGCGCCAGGCTGTCACCGGACGGCAAAACGGTCACGTTGAGCATCGCAGACTTGCGGCCGGCGATGGTGGAAATTATCAAGTTCAGCCTTAAAGCGAAAGACGGCACGCCAATCAACTCGGAGATTCAGCACACGATCAACGCAATTCCGTGAAACATGCCTGATACATATATCTGTCGGGCGGATATGCAGAACAAGGATCCGCGTTGAATCGCTGGCTAATCAGCCGCCGTCATTATGCGCAAGCGCCTTTGTCAACCCCATCAAAATGGCCTCAGGACAGCGCTCTTTCTCTCCGTCGCGGTTGCTTCGGGCGCTTTCAACCTTCCCACAGCTCACGCCGCGGACAAATCTGAGCCTGGTTTGGCGGTCAGATTCACTGCGCTGGGCGACGGCCAGGCCAAGGCCGTTGACACGACTGTTCTGGCCAATGTCTGGCTCTATGTTTCTGCCGGCAAACCGCCGACGCCATTTCTACCAGCCGGAAAATTTTCAGCGGAATGGACCGGGTTCATCTCGTCGGAAATCCGCGACAATTACACATTTCAGGCTGAACTGACCGGGAATCTGAAACTGGAAATCAATGACGCCGTCGTCTGGGAAGCGAGCGCCAAAGGAACTAACGCCGGGCCGAGCAAACCTGTCCGGCTCAACAAAGGCGCGAATGCATTCAGGCTTCACTACACCAGTCCGGCGGAAGGCGACGCGTTTGTTCGGCTGCTCTGGTCCTCCAGAGAATTCGGGCCGGAACCGGTCGCGCTCAGCGCGTTGACGCACGACACCGTGCCTGAATTGCAAAAAGCGAGTCAACTCCGGCTCGGTCGCGAGCTGTTCGTTGAGTTTCGCTGCGCGAAGTGTCACGCCGGTCCTGCGCCCGACGCCGGAATTCCCGAATTGACCGTGGACGCGCCGGCCTTTGAAGGCCTCGGCTCGCGTCGTAATTACCATTGGATGGCGCGTTGGATTGCCGATCCCAAATCGATGCGTTCGACCGCGCGCATGCCGAAATTGTTGCATGGACCGAAAGCGGAAGAGGACGCCGAAGCCATCGCTGCGTTTCTGGTTTCGTTGAAGGCTGATCCAGCGCCGAAGGACGCGAAAGAGGCGGGCGCCGAACAAATTGAAGCCGGGCGGAAACTCTTTGAAACGCTGCACTGCATCGCCTGTCATAACACGCCCGGAACGACCGAGAACGATCCGCAGAAAGTCTCGTTCAATCACGTTCGAGAAAAATTCGCGCCCGGCCGTCTCGCGGCGTTTTTGCAGAAGCCGGACCAACACTACGCCTGGATTCGAATGCCGAATTTCAAGCTGACGGCTGACGAGGCCGCGCGGTTGGCCGTCTTCCTTGAATCCGCCGCTGATAAGCCGGAAGACGTTTCTGCACCCGCGGCCGTTGCGGTCCTCGAACGCGGCAAAAAGCTGACGCAAACCACCGGCTGCTTGAACTGCCATACATTGAAGATTGAAAGCCAATTCAAAACGAAATCACTGGCCGATTTGACGCCGGACAAGTGGAGACAAGGGTGTCTAGCTGAAAACGCTGACGGTCAAGCCAAAGCGCCGCAGTTCAATCTCACTTCCACCGAGCGCGAAGCGTTGCGCGCTTTCGCCGCCACCGACCGCGCTTCGCTTGCCCGGCACGTCCCCGCGGAATTCGCCGAACGCCAGGCGCGCAGTTTGCGTTGTGCGGAATGCCACGGCAAATTCGAGGGCTTTCCGTCCTTTGACGCCCTCGGCGGCAAGCTGAAACCGGAATGGATGAAGGCGTTTATCGGCGGCGAACCGACTTACAAGCCGCGTCCCTGGATAGAGGCGCGCATGCCCGCATTCTCAAAGTATGCCGAGGGTCTCGCGATCGGCCTGACTGAGGAACAGGGTCTTCCGCCCCGGACATCCGCGGAGCCGCCAATCGACATGGAAACGGCGAAGATTGGTCGCAAGCTTGTTTCCGCGAACGGCGGTTTTTTCTGCGTCTCCTGCCATGCGGTCGGCAGCATGGCCGCCATGCAGGTCTTTGAGAGCAACGGCATCAATCTCGCCTACACCGGCGCGCGTCTGCAAAAGGAACATTACCATCGCTGGGTGCGCAACCCATTGCGCATCGATCCGGCATCCAAGATGCCGGTTTACTTCGACGCGGAAGGAAGAAGTCCGTTGACGGATTACTTCAACGGTGACGCAGAGAAACAGATTGAAGCCATCTGGCAATACATCCGACTCGGAGACAAAATGCCGCCGCCGGAAACGCAGTGAGGCGGACCAGAAGCGCACCAGACGTTCGTCCTCGTCCTCGAAATGCCTTGAAAGTGACGAGAAATTCCAGCGATCAGCCTCAGATTTTTTCAAGCACTTACGTCGGACTTTAGAGCAGCCCTGCCGGAATTGCCAGCCGGCGAACGAACACTTGACCGGGTTCCCTCGCGCCCGCTACAACTCTTGGAACAGCCGGCTTATGGACATCCGATCCAGGCTCATTTTTTCCCTGACGCTGCCGGCCCTGCTGTCCGGCTGCTTTTCGTTGAATGGCGCGGCGGCGAAGGCCGACTCCGACAGATGGAGGTTGCTGTTCGACGGGAAAACGTTCAATGGATGGCGCGGGTACGGCATGAAGACTATGCCTGCCAAGGGTTGGAAGGTTGAAGACGGCATTTTGAAGAAGGTCGGCGGCGAGCATGGCGGCGACATCATCACCGACAAAACCTTCGACAATTTTGAACTGGGTTGGGAATGGCGCATCAGTTCGCGCGGCAACAATGGCATCAAATATCTCGTCACCGAGGACCGGCCTTCCGCGCCCGGTCCCGAGTATCAGATGATCGACGACAAGGGGAATGAGGACGGCAAACTCGGTCCCAAACACGCCACCGCGTCGTTTTACGACGTGCTACCGCCGTCTCCAGACGAGCCGCTCAAAAACGCCGGCGAATGGAACAGCTCTCGCGTATTGATCCAGGGCAACCACGTCGAGCACTGGCTGAACGGGAAGAAAGTCCTCGAATACGAACTCGGCAGCGACGCGGTGAAAGCCGCCCTCGCCAAGAGCAAGTTCAGGAGTGCGCCCGGGTTCGGCAGCAAGATTAAAGGTCACATTATGTTGACCGATCACCACGACGAGTGTTGGTTCAGGAACATCAAGATTCGTGAACTGCCCTCGAAATAGACACTTGCCGGTGGGGCGAGAGTCCTCGCGAGCCCTGACTTGTCTGCGTTACGTTTGGTGCCTTGGTGTCGTGATGGTCAATTCGGGATATGGCGGCGCCGCCGAATTCATCGGCGCAACTCCTCCACCGCAGCCACCCAAAGCATCTCCTCTGATGCCCGAAGCAGAACTCGCCACCTTCAGCGTTCCGCCTGGCTTCAAAGTTGAACTCGTCGCCGCCGAGCCCGACGGCGGCAAGTTCGTCACGGTCGCGTTCGATCACGCGGGCCGGATGTGGACCATGACGGCGTTTGAGTATCCGCTCGATGCCAACGAATCGCCAGCCGAAGCGAAGGCGTTATTTGCCCGCGGCAGTCGAGATCGCTTGTTGGTGTTCGACACGCCGACCGTCCCGGGCCGCCAGAAACCGCGAACCTTCGCCGAAGGTCTGGTGATTCCGCTCGGCCTGTTGCCTTACAAAAACGGCGCGTTCGTTCAATATGACGGCGAGATTCGTTTTTACGAAGACACCGACGGCGATGGACGCGCCGACAAATTCACGCCGGTGCTCACCGGGTTCGGCATTGAGGACTCGCACCTGTTTCCGCACCAATTCACCCGCGCGCCAGGCGGCTGGATTCTGATGGCGCAAGGCGCGTTCAACTACTCGAAGGTCAAAACGGAGGTTGGCAGCGTGACCGAGTTCAACAAGACGAAGCTGGCGCGTTTCACGCCGGACGGCAAGCGGTTCGAAATCATCGGCTGGGGACCGTGCAACATCTGGGGCCTGGTGGTGGACCGCCTCGGTGAAATCTTCATTCAAGAGGCCAACGACCAGGGTTGGCCGATGATGCCCTTCCTCGAAGGCGCGTCGTATCCGCTCTGCGGCGACGATGTGCCGCGTCCCTACGCGCCGCCCTTCCCGAAGCTCGGCGAAAAGGAAATGGGCGGCACCGGCCTGAGCGGACTCGCATTCAGCGAAGGCGGCGACAGTTTTCCCGGTGCGTATCGCGCCGTTTTTTACATCGCTAATCCGATCACGAGCCGGATTCAGGCGATTTGCTGCCATCGCGGTAGCCGCCGAGGTAACGAGGCGGACGGCGCGAATCCGCCTCCTTACGTCGGCAGCTACAGGGGCTACGGCAACGGCTGGCGGCTGGAACACTTGCCGGACTTTCTGCTTTCGAGCGATCCGTGGTTCCGTCCTGTTTCAATCCACTTCGGCCCCGACGGCTGTCTCTACATCGTGGACTGGTACAACAAGATCATTTCGCACAACGAAGTGCCGCGGAACCATCCCGAACGCGACAAGACCCGCGGTCGCATCTGGCGCGTGCGCCACGAATCCCAGCCGCCACGAACAGATCTGCCGAATCTCTACCGAGCGCCCGAAAATGAGTTGCTCGATCACCTCAACGCCGCGAACACGTGGGAGGTCAACGCCGCGTGGCAGGAGATTGTGGATCGCCGTGCGGCATCACTGGCGCCGAAACTCGCAAAGCTCCTGATGGATGATTCCCGACCGACTGACCTGCGCATTCGCGCGCTTTGGTGCCTCGAAGGTTTGGGTAGGGTCGAATTGAAACAAGTGGAAAAGGTGGCAACGGCCACGCACCGCGCCCTGCGCAAGGAGGCGTTGCGTGTCGCTCGGGCGCTGGCGAATCGGTTGAGGCGTGAAGCGAGGCTGGTGGCGATGGCAGAAGGCGGCCTCGGTGATTCCGACCGTCTGGTTCGCCAGGAGGCGATCCGGTTGATGGGAGACATTATTGCCAGCAGATCGCAAACTCATGTCGATCCGCCGGACTGGGAAATCGCTGGCCGGTTGATTAGGGCTGCCGTCAGGATGCCGGCGTCGCAGCAAACGCGGTGGTCGTCCTACTTCGATTCCTTCGAGCGATATCTCATACGTGTTGCATTGGAGAAGCGCACTTCGGCATTGATGGAATGGTTCTCGGTCAATGACGACGCGCTGAATGGAGATCAACCGGCGAGACACGCGTTCGCAGCGCTTGCGTTGAACGGACCCGAGGGCGCGAAGATGTTGGCTCGCATACTTCCTGGCGACCCTACTGATGAAGAACTCCTCCTGATTGCCTCCACGCCGGATGATCCGTCGTGCCGGTCAGTCTTGAAGTCGAGTTTGTCCAGTTCACGGAATTTGCGCCTGCTTTACGACAATCGCAGCCGTCTGTCCGACCAGGCCGTGCTGGCGCCGTTGCTGACCGATGCCCTCCGCAGCCTGCTGGCACGCGATCCGAGTGATGCGAATCAGGATCTGCTCGTGAAACTCGCGGCGGGTTTCCATCTCACGGGTCTGGAGGATCTGCTGGTCGCCGCCTCCACAACACCCGCGGCCGGTAATGATCGACGCCTCGCCGCATTGCGGGCGCTGCGCGAGTCCGGTTCGACGCGCGTCGATGTCTTTCGTCAATTCGCGACGAGTGGAAACGCGGCCATTCAGCGTGAAGCCGTCACCGCGCTGGCCGCGGCAAAATCGGACGCCACAGTTTCGGCCTTGCTCGAGGTCTGGCCGTCGTTAGCGCCCACGCTTCGCAAGACAGCCGTGGATCGGCTCGCCAGTTCCGCCGCCAGCGCGAAACAACTGGTTGCCGCCGTCAACAGCGGCGCTGTCGCGCGAGACGAGCTGGACGGCTATACGCTCGATAAACTTTCCGTCGTGTTGCCGGGAGACGATGCCGTCCAACGTCTCATCTCCGAACTGGGCTCCACACTCAAGCCCGTGCTCCGTCTCAGCGGCGGCGATGGCGATTACGTGGACACGGACCTCACGCTGCGCGGGCCCTTCACCGTGGAGTGCTGGGTGAAACTCGATCCCGGTATCAACAATCAGGACTCAATCTTCGCCGGAATCGGCGCGCTCGACGCCAATTTTCACGACAGCCGGTTCCGCGTCTGGGTCGGCGGTGGCATCAACGACATCGTTATCGCGACGAGATCCATCGCGCCCGAAGCGTGGACGCATGTCGCGTTTACGCGCGACGCTGACGGCCGCTTCCGCCTCTATCTGAACGGCGAGCTGGATGCGACGAGCCACGCGACGGAAAAACGCGATTTCGAGCATTTGAAGGTCGGTTATTCGAACCCCAGCGGTGGCACCGCGGGCGAGTTCGCGGAGTTTCGCATCTGGAACCGCTGCCGTTCGGCCGATGACATCCGCGCGACGGCGAATCTTGCGATGGAAAGTAGGGCAGGCGTCTCGCCTGTCTCTCCTCGTGACTCGACACTGGCAGGCGAGACGCCTGCGCTACTTTATCACGGCGCCGCCGATTCTTGGGGCAGACTTCATGGTGCCGCGCACCTCGAGCGAACGAGTGATCTTCCACCGTTGCAAACCGAGGCGGAAGCGAAGGCGCTGGAAGCGAAGTTCGCTCAATTCCGCGCGCTGGCGAACCAGCCCGGTGACCTGGCTCGCGGCGAGCAGGTATTCACCGTGGCGTGTGGTGTCTGTCACAGTGTTCATGGACAGGGCGGGAGGATGGGTCCGGTCCTCGACGGCGCGGGCGCGAACGGTGTCGAATCTCTGCTGCGAAATATCGTTACTCCCAACGCCGCAATGGAAGCCGGCTATCGGCTCTTCCGCGTCGAGACCCGCGACGGCGAAGTGCAGGAAGGGCTGCTGGCGTCGCAGGATGACAATGCGATTGTGCTGCGCCAACCGAACAGCGAAGACCTTCGCATCCCGCGCAGCAACGTCCAGCGCGCGGGTTTCACCCGAACGTCGATTATGCCCGAAGGGTTGCTGGAAGGGTTGCAGCCGGAAGATGTGTCCGACCTGTTCGCTTATTTGAAGGCGCTCAAGTGACAGGGAGATCGAAACAACTTTCAACCTTCAACTTTCAACCTTCAACCGGTAGTCTTCGTCAGTGCCCGTTGACATCTCCATCATCGTTCCGGTCTTTGACGAGGAAGACAACATCCTGCCGCTGGCGCGCGAAGTCGCCCGCGCGCTGGACAAGGAGCTACGGGCATTTGAGCTGGTCTTCGTCGATGACGGCAGCGGAGACGGCACGTGGGAGAAAATTCAGGAGGCGCACCGGCTCGACCCGCGGGTGCGCGGCCTGCGTCACACGCGGAACAGCGGTCAAAGCGCAGCGCTTTGGACGGGGATTCTGGCGACGAACGGCGCGATCATCGCCACTCTGGACGGCGACTTGCAGAACGACCCGGCCGATTTGCCCAAAATATTCGCGGAGCTGGATCGGGTTGACTTCGTGTGCGGCATTCGGGCGAATCGGCGCGACACCTGGCTCCGGCGCATTTCGTCGCGCATCGCACGATGGGCGCGCAAGGCTGCGCTCGGCGTGGACTTTCAGGATGCCGGCTGTTCGCTGCGTGTATTCAAGCGCGCGGCTCTCAACGGTGTCCTCCCCTTCAACGGCTGGCATCGGTTTCTGCCCATTCTCGTTCATGGCGGCGGCGCAACTACGAAGGAAATCCCGGTGAATCATCGGCCGCGCGTGGCGGGCGTTTCCAAGTACGGGGTGTGGAATCGGCTCGGACGCGGAATTTTTGATTTGATGGGCGTGGCCTGGTATCAGAAGCGTCGTCTGAGGCCGGTGCCGTTTACGAAGATTCCGCAGGAATAAAAAGCCGCCGTTCGGAATGTCCGAACGGCGGCGCAAGGTAAGTTTACCTCAACTCTGCTTGATGAAACTCATACCAGTCATCCAGGTTATTCAGGTCCACTGCGCCCGGATTCACTGAACCCTCATCGGCAACGCTGTTCGCGCCGAGGATGCTCTTGCGCGTCGCGTCGTCGTGGATGTAGCCCCTGACCGCTGAGTTGTGCTTGTAGACGGTCGCCTTGTCGAGCTTCACGCCGGGTTGCTTTTTGACCCACGCCTCGAACTGGCAGTAGGTCGGTTTCGAGTCGTTAATGAATTTCTTCACTGCGTCTGCATTCAATCCCAGCGCGTTGATCGTCATCATGTCGTAGCCTTTGCCGATGCCCGGATAACCGTCGGCAAGCTTGCCGCGGCATTCGAGCGATACCTTCAACCAAAGGCGCGGCAGGTGCAACACTCCCAACGGCCCGGCGACTCCCGAACTGATCAGTGGAACGATTTTAGCCATAAAATATCCTTTCGGTTTTGTTAGTGCGATTGACGGCGCTAACTTAGTGAAAAGCCGCACTACGGGTCAACGCGAATTTGACTGTGGCCGCCGGCATGGAAGGATAGACAGGCTTATGCACGTTCAGGTCGAAAACCATCCGGCCGACGCGGTCGTCGGCGAAACAGCCGCCTCCGAGTTCGCGGTCACAGGCATGAGCTGCAACAACTGCGCGCGGCATGTGACCGAAGCGATTCAAGGCGTTGTCGGTGTCGCCGGCGCGTCCGTCCAGCTGGCGGAGGGGCGCGCCACCGTGCGTTGGAATCCGGGCACCAGGCCCGACGTTGAGCGAGTGGTCCGGGCAGTGAAAGCCGCCGGCTACGACGCCACGCCGATTGTGGAAACCGGTTGTCATACCGGGCCCTCGGGCAGTTCGCCGATGGCAGCCTGGAGGTTCACCGTGATTCTCGGCGCTGCGCTTACACTGCCGCTCATCATTGGTGAATGGGTCTTCGGCTGGGGCGAGCGCGACCGTTTTAAGTGGGTCGGGTTCGCCTTCTCCGCGCCGGTGATGCTCGTCTGCGGCGCGCGTTTTTTCCGCGGGGCGTGGAGCCAGCTTAAGCGCGGCAGCTCGAACATGGACACGCTCGTCGCGCTCGGCTCCAGCACGGCGTTTGGCTTCAGCCTCTGGGGTTTGCTGACCGGCGCGCCCGGCCATCTCTACTTCATGGAAGCCGCGGCGATCATCACCCTCGTCAGCACGGGCCATTACGTGGAAGCGCTCGTCGGCGCGCGGGCGGCCGGTTCGTTGCGCGCGTTGATGAACCTCGCGCCGCAAATGGCGCGGAGACTCGATTCGAACAGCAACGAAACCGAACTGCCAGTCGCTGCTTTGCGTATCGGCGACCGGGTCGTCTTGAAACCAGGCGACCGCGTGCCGACCGATGGCGAAGTCGTTGAAGGTTATTCTGCGGTCCAGGAATCCATGCTCACCGGCGAATCGTTGCCGGTTGAAAAAGCGCCCGGCGCCAGGCTTTACGCCGGAACCGTAAATCAAAATGGCCGGCTCGTGATGCGCGTCACAGCTATCGGCGAAGCCACGGCGCTCGCGCATATCATCGCCCTCGTTCAGCGCGCCCAGAACAGCCGCGCGAACATCCAGAAGCTCGGCGACCGCGTGAGCAACGTGTTCGTGCCCGTCGTCGTGCTGATCGCGCTGGGGACCGGACTGTGGTGGGGACTCGCTTACGCATCCGCATTGAAAGTCGGCGCGTCGCTCGCGCCCTATCTTTGGTCGGTCCACTTTCCTTCGACCGCGCTCGCGGCGGCGTTCATTCAAGCCAGCGCGGTTTTGATTGTGGCCTGCCCGTGCGCGATGGGCCTGGCCACGCCCGCCGCCATTATGGCCGGCACCAACGTCGCAGCGCAGCGCGGCATTTTGATTCGCGACGGCGCAGCGTTGGAAAAATCGGGAACGATCACCGCCATTGTGTTCGACAAAACCGGCACACTGACGCGGGGGACGGTTTCCATTGGCGCAGTGGTATTCCGGCGTGCGGATTCGCCGTCGTCCGTGCCGCTGGAGCGGATCGCGGCGGGGCTGGCTGCGCCGTCAAAGCATCCTCTCAGCCAGGCGGTGGCGGCAATCAGCAAAAGTCCGCTCAGGACCTCGACACCAACAACCAACGGCGACGATCCGCAGTTGGAGACCTGGCAGGAGATCCGCGGCAAAGGCGTTCAGGCTTCGTTGGACGGAGAACTCTTCCGACTCGGCTCCTTCCGATGGCTGAGCGAGTCCGGCGTTGATACGGCGCTTGGTCAGGAATTTTTGAAGGCATGGTCGGCCGGGGGGGCGACTGTCCTCGGTCTCGCGGCCAGCAGTCAACTCATCGGCGTGTTTGCGCTGCGCGACACCCTCAAACCCCACGCCGGCGAGGTCGTTGTTCGACTTAAACAAGGCGGGCGATCCGTCTATCTCATCACCGGTGACAACACAAACACCGCCGCGGCGATTGCGGAGCAGTCCGGCATTCCGAAAGAAAACGTGTTTGCAGAAATCCGTCCCGAACAAAAAGCGGAGATGGTGAAGCTGCTCCAGCAACGCGGCGAACGCGTCGCCTTCGTCGGCGACGGCATCAACGACGCGCCTGCGCTGGAGCAGGCTGACCTCGGTATTGCCGTCGCTAAGGCCAGCGACGTTGCCCGCGAGGCGGCCGATATTATCCTGTTGAAGTCGGACATTCAAGCAATCCCCGAAGCGCTCGGACTGGCGCAAGCCACGCTGCGCACAATCAAACAGAACCTCTTCTGGGCCTTCTTCTACAACGCCGCTTCTCTCCCTCTCGCGGCGCTCGGTTTTCTCAGCCCGGTCATCTGCGCGCTGGCGATGGGTTTGTCCGATTTGATCGTCATCGGCAACGCCCTCCGATTGCGAAGGTGGAAAGCGTGAAAAGTCTCAAGCTCAAAGCTCCAAAGCTCAAAAGAATCTCCAAATCCCAAGGCCAAACGCGCAGCCGCGCGCCGTTGGTTATGCATTCGCGCCTGGAATTCATTTTGAGCTTTGGTTTTTTTTGCCTTGGAACTTCAAAGTGTCATGTCAGAGAAACACCCATGCAATGTGACCGTCCCGCTTTCCCTCACCCGGCCTTCGCCACCCTCTCCCCATCGGATGGGGAGAGGGCAGGGTGAGGGGCGGCGCTGCTGTTTCCAGTCTGGTGGGCATCGTTGTAAAGAAGCGTTAGGGACCACCACGCGGTCGGACGCGGCTGCCGGCATTCGCCTCTCGACAAACCGCCGCCTTGCGGCTATATGCATCCAACAACGCAACCCACCCCGGCTTATGAGAATACTATTCGCCGCAGTTCTGATTTCGCTTTCTGCTACTGCGCTGATCGCCGCCGACTCCGGCAAGGCCGTCCCGATCTTCGACGCCAAAACGTTCAAAGGCTGGGACGGCGACACCAACAAAACGTGGCGCGTTGAGGACGGAGCGTTTGTGGGCGGGTCGCTCAAGGCGACTGTGCCGGAAAACGAATTCATCGCCACGACGCGTTCGTTCACCAATTTCGTGTTGCGGCTCAAGTTCAAGCTGACGGGCACGGAGGGCTTCATCAACGGAGGCGTGCAGATTCGCAGCGAGCGGACGAAGAACCCGCCGAATGAAATGAGCGGTTACCAGGTGGACATGGGCGATCCGGAATGGTGGGGCTGCCTCTATGACGAATCGCGCCGGAACAAGGTCATGGCCAAATCCGATATCAAGGAGGTCAACAAGGTGTTGAAACGCGGCGACTGGAACGAATACGTCATCCGCGCGGAAGGGAAACGGATTCGCGCGTGGATCAACGGACTTCCGACCGTGGACTACACCGAGGCGGACGATGCCATTCCGCAGTTCGGAAAGATCGGTCTGCAAGTCCACGGCGGCGGAAAGACCGAGGCATGGTACAAGGACATCACGCTTGAGGAGTTGCCGTAGGAAGCGGGCAAGCGAAGGTTGACGTTGAAACAAGCGCCGATTAGGGTCTTCATCGTGAAAGGCAGGTGGAGTTTGCTTGCGGCTCTGATTGTGGCTGCGTCCGATTCGTCGCTCGGCCAGATTCCGTTGCCCTATCCACTTCCGCCTCCCGAGATTGGCATCCGATTGACGACTTCGAACACCCAGTCAGCTTTCCCAGCGGGCACCCCCATCGGGCTGAATGCCGAAGGAATTGGTGCCACCTCGAATCTGACCCAAACGACTTTTTATCAGGAATTACCTGGCCCTTCCTGGTTCATTCATTTCGAGAAAATGCTCGGGACCGCCACGGGCCAGCCGTTGACTCTCACGTTGACTAACCTTGATCCAGGCTTCTTTGCGGTGTTCGCGCGAGGTACTAACGGTTCCGGAGCGACTGTTGAGTCGGAGCGCCTAACGTTTACCGTTTATACTCCGTTTTCTGTTCGTTCAATTGCGCCGACCAACGGAGGAGTTGAGGTCATCGTCAATGCGCCGGATGCATCCCCAGCCTCCTATTGGGTTGAAACCTCCACGAATCTGGTCGATTGGACGCCGTCACTTTCTTCTTCTTGGCGCTATGAAACGAACGGAACGTTTCGACTTCTCGACCAGGGCCGGACTGGGCCAACGTTTTACCGTGGTTCCGTGTCTTACGCGGTG
>QHNT01000272.1 GCA_003218515.1 Verrucomicrobiota bacterium
CAGACTTCAAACTGGAGCCGCGCGACATCGTTTACGTCCATTACCGCCCTTGGATCAAGGCGGAGGAGTTGCTCGACACTGCCGTTTCGGCTTTCGTGCAGGCGGCGTTCATTACCTGGACGGGTGGTCATGTGGGGCCGCTGATCCGCAGCCCGATTATCGAATGAGACCGAATTCAACGACCCTGACGAAGCGGGCGGGTTTATGTTTGTTGGGCGGATTGGCGCTGGCAACGTTGATCGGTTGCCAGAGCGCGAGCGGCCCGCGTTTCGACGCGCGCGCGGCGAGCGCCGCAAAGCTGGGCGCCCTTACCAATTTCACCACGGTGACGGAGACGAATCTGTTGAGTCTCGAATGGCTCAAGCCGCCGACGAATCGCTTCACGCTCGGTCCCGGCGACTATTTGGAGATTGAGATTATGGGCGACACCCTGACGCGCGCCACAAACTTCGTCGCGCCGGACGGAAGAATCTATTATTACCTGTTGCCCGGACTCGACGTTTGGGGGTTGACGCTGGCGGACACGCGGGCGCTCATCGAGCGCGAGCTGCTGAAGTACATAAAGGAACAGCCGCAAGTCAGCGTGACGCTGCACGGCGTGGAGAGTCAGCGGGTCTGGTTGCTGGGACGATTGAACAAGCCGGGAGTTTATCCGATGCCGGCGCCGATGACTTTGATCGAGGCGCTTTCGCTGGCGGGCGGGCCCAGCAGCTCCTCCTCTCCTCTGGCGTCGCTCGGCGGCGGACCGGTGAGCTCCGGGTCTTCGGAGGAAATTGCGGATTTGCGCCGCAGCTTCGTCATGCGCGACGGTCAAATGCTGCCGGTGGATTTCCACCGGCTGGTGAAGGAAGGCGATATGTCGCAAAACATTTATCTGCGCCCGGATGACTTTGTCTATGTGCCGTCGGCGATCGCCAGGGATGTCTTCGTGCTCGGCGCCGTCCTGCAGCCCAGGCCGGTGGTTTACCGCCGCCGAATGTCGCTGGTGGCGGCGATCGCCAACGCTCAGGGAACAATCAAGGACGCCTACCTGTCCCACGTGGCCATTGTGCGCGGCTCGCTGACGGAGCCGGAAATCGCCATCGTCGATTACAAAGAGATCGTGAAAGGCAAGGCGCCGGACGTGTTGCTGGAGCCGGGGGACATTGTCTATGTGCCGTTCACTCCCTATCGCACCCTCATCAAGTACGCCGACTTGATTGTGAGATCGTTTGTCCAAACGATCGCGATCAACGAAGGCGCGCGGGCTGTGTCGCGCAACGTGAATCCGGTGGGAGTGAATATCGGAGTTGGCGCTTCGCCTGGAGTTTCTCCATCGCCTGCTATTCCGTAGGGGCGGAGATCATCTCTGCCAAGACGATTCGGCCAAATCTCATTTTATTGCGGGCGGAGATACTTGGCGACGGCCTCGGTGCGGGAGCGGACGTGAAGTTTGCTGTAGATGTTACGGACGTGAGTGTGCACGGTCTGGAAGGCGATGGAGAGCAAGTCGGCGATTTCCTTGTTCGTGTAACCTCTGGCCAGCAAATCAAGAATTTCCCGTTCGCGCGGGGACAAAGTTTCGGTGGGTGACTCGCTCGGCCCGGCTGAATGGAAGGACTGAATGACCTTTCGAGCAATGTTGCTGGACATCGGCGCGCCCCCCTCGTGCACCTCCTGAATGGCGGCGAGGATTTCGGAAGGCGGCGTTTGTTTGACCAGATAGCCGTTGGCGCCGGCTTTAAGCGCCTGAAAAATGAGATCGTCATCTTCGTACGCCGTCAGCATCAGGACCAGCAAATCCGGTTCGATCGCTTTGAGTTTTCGGACACAGTCGATGCCGCAAAGTCGCGGCAGGTGGATATCCATCAGGACAACGTTGGGCTTCTCCTCCGGGACAAGCTTGAGCGCGGCCTCGGCGCTGCGATGAGCGCCAACACAGCGAAAGCCGCGCGCGCCTTCAATCAGCGACGCCAGACTTTCCCGCACTCGATCATTATCTTCGACGATGGAGACTTTGACCGGCATCGTTTAAGTCACAGCGATCAATTGCGCTGGATTTGCTTGAGCTGCACAATCAGTTCGAGTTTCGTTCCGCCGCCGGGGCGGCTGTCCAGTTTAAATTCTCCACCGATCACCGCGAGCCGTTGCTTCATGTTGTTCAGGCCGTTGCCGCCGGGACGTGTGGAGCCGACCGGAAATCCGCGGCCATTATCCTCGATGGAAATGATGCAATGAGTCGTGTCCAACGCAACGCGAAACCAGACGACGGGTGCGGCGGCGTGTTTGGCAATATTATTGAGGGCTTCCTTCACGGTGAGGAAGAGGTTGTGGCGCTCCTCCGTGGTCAGCGGATAAGGCGGCAGGTTGGCCGGCAGATCCAGGCGGCAGCGGATGCCCGCCGGGCGGAGGAAGTCTTGCGCGTATTTGCTGAGGTAATCGACCAGGCTCGAAAGCGTGTCGTGCCTGGGGTTGACGGCCCAGACGATTTCGTCCATGGCGCGGAAGACTTCGCGCGTGGTGGTCAGGATTTTCCCGATATGCTCACCCGCTCGCTCAGCATGGGGCAGGTCGCGGCTGGCGAGTTCGCTCAGCAGGGCGATCTGCGTCAGGCTGGAGCCGAGGTCATCATGCATTTCGTGCGCGATTCGAGCCCGCTCCTTTTCCAGTGCGTGTTGTTTTTCCAGGCGCTCGATTTTTCTGACGACACCCAGTCTGATCCAATGCAAACCGTAGCCGACAAGGACAACCAAAAGGCTGCCCAGCGCATAAAAAGGCCACGTTTGATAAAAATGCGGCGCCAGAAGGAACGTAAAGGAAGTGCCCTGATTGTTCCATACCCCGTGATTGTTGCAGGCGATGACGCGGAATGTGTAATTGCCCGGCCGGAGGTTGGTGTAATAGGCCACGCGCCGGTTACCCGCTTCAACCCAATTCCTGTCACAGCCGTCCAGACAGTACCTGAACCGGACTTTTTCCGGCGCCACCAGGCTGTTGGCGGTGTAATGGATTTCAAAGACACCGCCGCGTCCGGGCTCCAGTTTGGCGGGGTAGTTCGGGTTCAAGGACAGTCTGTCCATAAGAATCTCCTCGATGACGAGCGGCGGCGGCAGGTCGTTGAGTGTGATTCTGTCCGGATCGATCATCACCACGCCGTCCGTGGTGGGGAACCAAAGGCGGCCATCAAGCGTTTTGCAGGCGTCGGGTTGATTTTCACCGTTGGTCTCGCTGCTCAACATGCCGTCGGAGATGCCGTAGGACACATATTCGACTTTCTGGGCGGTCCCATCGGCCACAGCATTCAACTCCGCTTTGGAAACCCGGTAAATACCCCGGTTGCAACTTATCCAGAGATTGCCCTGCCGATCTTCCAGAATGTCGTTAGCGACGTTGTCAAACAGACCTTGATCCGTCTTAAACCACTTCACACGGCCTTCTTTCAGCCGGTTCAACCCATTTTCTGTTCCGATCCAAAGCACTCCCTCCTTGTCTTCGTAGATGCACCACGCGTAATTATCCGACAATCCCTCTCGCATGGTTAACGCAGTGAAGCGGCCATCACGAAATCGGTTTATGCCTCCGCCGTAGGTTCCAATCCAGAGCGTCCCGCGGTGATCCTCATGAATGGCCCGAACATCATCGACCGCAAGACCGTTTTTGGTCGTGTAGGTCGTAAGGACCCCATTCTTAATACGGTTGAGTCCTCCCAGAGTGCCAACCCAGATCGAACCTTCCCGGTCTTCGTAGAGAGCATTGACCTGGTCATTTGCCAACCCGTCCGAGTGGGTATAGGCAGTCGGCTTCCCGTCAGTGAAACGCCTCAGCCCGGCGTTGGCCGTGCCGACCCAGAGATTGCCTGCTCTGTCTTCAAAGACGGATTTTACCTTCGGATCGCGCAGCTCCTTTTCCAGAGAGTAGTTAACAATCTTGCCGTTCCTGAACAGACTGAAACCGCCGGCCGTGCCGATCCATAAACCGCCGCGGCGACATTCATAAAGGCTCCAGGCATCGTAGTGGCCCAAACCCTCCTGGGTTGAATAGGCCTGTATGCGCCGAGGCTGCACTCGCTTCAGCCCGCCGAAAACGGTGCCCACCCAAAGGTTCCCTTCACGGTCCTCACGCACGCACAACACCACATCGTCGGACAGCGCTTCCTTCCGGCCAAAGGGAGTGAATTTGCCATCCCGCAAACGGAGCAATTCTCCTTTGCCGGAAACGATCCAGATGTTCCCATCGTGGTCTTCCGTGATAAAATCCACACGATTCTCCGGGAGCCCATCTCGGGTCGTGAAGCTGGTCCAGTCGCCCTCCTTCCTGCGCTGTATTCCGGCAGCTTCGGTGCCAATCCAAAGATTGCCCGCGCGATCCTTGAGGATGCATTGCACCCGCTTGTTCGGCAGGTCGTTCGAGAACCACGCATCGGAGTAGGTGCCGGATGCAGAATCGCGTCGTTGCAGTCCCTCCGCCGTTCCGACCCACAAGGTTTCCTCGCTGTCTTCCAGAACGGAAATGACCAGGTTGCTCCGCAAACCGTCGTTGGTTGAATAGCGTGTGAACGTTCCGTTCTGCAGGCGCCTCAAACCGTCCGCGGTGGCGACCCAAATGCCGCCTTGTTTGGCCGCACAAATGGAATAGACCCGATCCTCGAGCTTTCCCGCGCCAATCAGGCGGGTCGCAAACGCTCCGTTTGTGTAGCGAGCCACTCCTTGCCACGTGGCAAACCACAACACGCCGTTCTTCTCCTCAGCGATGGAAATGCAGTTGTCGTTGGTCAAACCTCTCGTGTTGACCCGGTCAAAGACGCGGAAGGTCACTCCGTCGAAGCGCACGATGCCAAATCGGGTTCCGAACCACAGATAGCCGTCGCGCGTCTGAGTGATTGCCTTGACAGTGTTCTGGGGCAATCCCTGCGTTGCCCGCCACGTGTCAAAACGATATTGGGTATCCAAATCCTCGGCCGCGAATGCCGGTCGGGACGCCAACGGGAAAGCTAATATGGCCATGACCGCAATCGTGCGCTGCGAGAGCGAAACCAACGGGGCCAAGAAGGTTCGGTTATTCACGACGCTTCTTCCGACCAACCGGTTTGCTCGTCCGAACCACATTCGGGGGACAGGCTTTGGCATTGCGAGGAACATCCGCGCCGCAGTCAGGGCAGATTCCGGAGGCACACTCAAATTTCTTCCCGGATTTTGATTCGCGAAAGCGGGTGGACCCTTGCCACTTTCCCGACAAAAGCATGGGGAATTTACAGCCGACTACTCCATGCCTGCGTATTCCTCGTCCGTTTCGAGGCCGAGGCCCATCAGCACGTAATCGTGCGAGATGGCCTTCATGTCTCTGACATAGTCCGGCAGCCGGACCAGCGGAGCGAATCCGAGCAAGCCAAACATCTTCATCGCCGTCTCCTGTCCGCCAATGAACTCGGCTTCAAGCTTTTCCAGGCCGATGTTGCGGGCGAGATCGATGATTTCCACCACCAGCGCTTTGGCCAGTCCCCGACCGCGGTATTGTGGATGCACCAGCACGCTGACCCGCCCGATGTGTCGCTTCCAGCCCCCCAATTGCTGGTGCAGCGTGGCGTCGCCGATGATTTTGTTTCCGGCGAGCGCCAGCAGCGGGAGGTTGCGGCCCAGGTCAATATTTTGGCACCAGTCGCGAATGACTTCCGGTTCTGTGACGCGATGCTTGATAAACATGCGCTCCTGTTCCGGCACAGCCAGAAAAAAGTCATGAAAGGCCTTCTCATCGGACGGTTTGAGCGGGCGCAGCACGGATTTGAAACCATCCTTCAACGAGATTTCCTTCGGATATTCCTCGAGAATGGAGTCCAGCATAGTTGTTCCAGGTTCAGGGCTGCCGGGACTTTGCGCCTATCTCCAGCGACGCGCCGCCAGGCTCAACGCGGCTTGGCCTGCGACAGGTCGCCGGCAATGCCCAAGGCATCAGTCAGTGCGCTGTCGTCAACCGACGATGGATCCAGGCTCCAAATGGAGGCCAGCAGCAGGATTTTTTCCGTATTGGCGCGGCTCCGCTCGATTTGGGCGAAGTGATTCTGGGTGTCGCCTTCACAGTAATCGTAGCATCTGAGGCTGAGTTTTCGTTCGGCCCAGGTCTTGCGGCCCTGGTTCCACAACGTTTCACCGGCCCACGCGTAGCCGCGAATGGCGCGGCCGCACTCGAACCGCGCCCAGGCATGGTGTCCGACCGCTTGATTCACACTGAAAAACTGCACTTCACCCAGCTCCCGACTCAGCCGCTGCAAGAATCGGAAACAGGCGTCTACGTCCTCGCTTGGCTCAGGCAAAAGAGAGCCGACCACCAGGATCCAGCCACGGACCGGCGGGGAAATGAACAGTTTCTGCCCGCTGCCCTGCGCCATCCCCTCGGTCCAGGAGCAGGGAGTGGGATTGTGCAACCCAAGCGCGGTCTGCACCGCCGGCGGGTTTGCGCTCTTGATCGCCACCCAGCGGTTGGGACACTGAAAAATCGAGGACTGAAAAAAACGGTCGCTGTGAAACTCTGCTTGCGTTTGCTGGCCCGCGCTGGTGAACAACTTTCCCCCGCGCGTCCGGAGATACCGCCGGATAACGATGATCAGCAATGCCCCGATCAGTAGCACCGTTCCTAGAAGCAGCAACAATGGCAATATGATCGTCGCATGGTCCTGAGACGCAGCCGACGCGCCGCGGCCGTCCATTGCCAAAACTGCCGTGAACTTCGAAACGTTCATGCTGACGTCAATTTACTCTCCTGAATTGTATCTTCAATGCAAAATTCTGCTGCGCGCGCAAAGAATGTCATCGGTGGCTTCCACGCGGACACGGCGCATGCAACGGCCTCAATCAACGGAATGCGCTCCGGGGTTCGCCGGCTCCCTTCCCGAGTCAGGAGGATTTTACGGGTAGTGTCCTAGTTTGGTTGCGGCGGTGCTGCGGCACCGCCGTGCGTCGCGGCAGCGGCGCACCCACCTGAAGCAAATTAGGACACTGCCATTTTACGGGCTTGCTTGCGAGCGGCGGAGAACGTTTTATTCTCGCAACAACTCATTGGAACGCGATGGAACGAAAGTCTTTTTTCGCTTTGGCCGCTTCGTTATGGGTGGTGTTGGCAGGCTGTGACACACCACGGAAGCCCGCGCTGCGCGCCTCCGATTACCGGGGCACTGTCCGCCTCGCGTGCGTGGGCGACAGCATCACTTATGGCGTGGGCGTCGAGAACCGCCAAAGCAATTGTTATCCCGTCGTGCTGGGTAAACTGCTCGGTTCCCGCTTCGAGGTCAGAAACTTCGGCGTGAGCGGCGCGACGTTGCTCAAGCAGGGGGACAAACCGTACTGGAACGAAGGCGCTTTTTTTGAAGTGAGCGAATTTGCGCCGCAAGCCATTATCCTTGCGCTCGGCACGAACGACTCCAAACCGCAGAACTGGAAATATGGCGATGAATTCGCCGACGACTTGAGCGCCATGCTGGACCATTTCGCCGCGCTGCCCTCACACCCGAAGATTTGGGTTTGCCTGCCGCCGCCGGTTTACCAAACCAAATGGGGCATCAACGAAGCGACCGTGATCGGTCAAATCATTCCCGTCCTCAAACAGGTCGCGCGTACAAAGAAGGTGCCCACGATAGACCTCCACCAGGCGCTGAGCGACCGCCCTCAATATTTCCCCGACCAAATCCATCCCAACGCCATCGGCGCCGGCATGATGGCGATGACCGTGTTCACGGCTTTGAAGGGACGATGAAGCCGGCCCTTAAACTCTGTATGAAAGCTTGCTTCCGACTCACCTGCTCACCGGCTCGCCTGCTCACCGGTTTCGCATTGTTCGCCGCCTTCTGGCTGCCGGCGCGCGCCGCCGCGCCCGAACCGTTTGAATTGCAGGACGGCGGCCGCGTGCTGTTCATCGGCGACACGTTCTTCGAGCGCGAAGTGGACTATGGCCACATCGAAACGCGTCTGACTGCCGCATTTCCCGACCGCAACGTCACCTTTCGCAACCTCGCCTGGGCCGCCGACACGCCGATGGGCCGGTCGCGCGCGAGTTTCGACTGGAACAAACCGGAGGAAGAATGGCTGAAGCATGTGAAGGAACAGGTTGCGCTGGTGAAACCGACGGTCGCATTCCTCAGCTACAGCATGACGGCGGCGCTCGAACAAAGCAGCGCGGGCGTCTCGACCGCCCGGCAAACGGCCGCGCTGGAAAAGTTCAAAGCGGACATGAAGAAGCTGATGGACGCCATCGAAGAAGTCAGCGGGTCCTCGCCGGACGGGCCGAAAAAGGTGCGGTTTGTGTTGTTGGGGCCAAATCGTGGCGACCCAACGAAGGTGGGCGAGTCGCTCCTTCGATCGTTCAAAGCTCATGATGCGGCGATCAAGGAAATAGCCGCCAGCCGACATGCTTATTTCGTCTCCCTGCTGACATTTCAAGGTTCGAATAAGGCAGCCGCCGACTTTGACCCGGACGGAATACATTTGAGCGAGCTCGGGTATGTCGGCGTTTCCGGTGAAATCCCGATTCAACTCGGCACAGGTCCGGGGCCGTCAGCCCAGAAGCTCGCCCGCTACGAGGCGCTCCGCGCCGCCATCCGTAAAAAGAACGAATTCTTCTTCCATCGCTGGCGACCGGAAAACTGGACTTACCTCTTCGGGTTTCGCAAACAGGAACAAGGCCAGAACGCCGTCGAGATTCCCAAGTTCGACCCGCTCATCGCGGAATGGGAAGTGCGAATCGCGAAGCTGCGTGACCTGAAACATCAAGACCCCGCCACAGTGAAGGAAGTGTCCGAACTGACAGCGTTCAACGTTCAACGTTTAACGTTCAATGTTCAACCTTCTCCGGTCAGTCCGCAGCCAATCCCCACCTTCGAAATCGCTGACGGTTTCGAGGTCAATCTCTGGGCCGAAGACCCGCAGTTGCACAAGCCGATTGAAGTCAACTGGGACGCCCAGGGCCGCCTCTGGGTCGCCAGCTCGGAAGTCTATCCGCAAATCAAACCCGGCCAGCCCGCCACCGATTCCGTCGTCGTCCTTGAAGACACCAACGGCGATGGCAAGGCCGACAAATCCACCGTGTTCGCCGACGGTTTGCTCATTCCCACCGGCGTTTTACCGGACAGCAACGGCGGTTGTTACGTCGCCGCCAGCCATCAGTTGCTTTATTTCAAAGACACCAACGGCGATGGCAAGGCCGACGAAAAGCGCATCGTGCTTTCCAGTTTCGGCACCGAGGATACCCACCACAATCTGCACACGCTGCGCTGGGGTTACGACGGGCACATTTACATGAACCAGTCCATCTACACCCACACGCACATCGAGACGCCGCGCGGCATCGCGCGGTTAAACAGCGCCGGCATCTGGCGCTTCGATCCCTACACGTATCAGCTCGAAGTGTTCACGCGCGGCGGCTGCAATCCCTGGGGCCACGCCTGGGACGATTACGGCAACTCGTTCTTCACCGACGGCGCGGGTTTTCAGGGCATCTCCTACTGCGTGCCCGGCGCGATGTATTTCACCTACGCCGGCGCGCGTCGCGAATTGCAGAGTATCAGCCCCGGCAATTATCCGAAGTTCGCCAGCCTCGAAGTCGTCCGCTCGCCGCAGTTCCCCGACGATTGGCAGGGCGACTTCATCACCTGTGATTTCCGCGCGCATCGGGTCGTCCATTTCAAATACAGCGAGGCCGGCGCCGGCTTTCAAACGAAGGAAATGCCTGACCTGCTGCGCTCGACCAACGTCACCTTCCGTCCCATCGACGTGAAGTTCGGCCCGGACGGCGCGCTTTACATCGCCGACTGGTCGAACCCGATCATTCAACACGGCGAAGTGGATTTTCGCGATGCACGCCGCGACAAGGAACATGGCCGCATCTGGCGCGTGGTTGCCAAGTCCGAAATCCGAAATCCGAAATCCGAAATTGCGAAGAAGCGTGACCTGACGAAGCTGAGCATTCCGAAACTGCTCGACCTGACGCTGTCGAAGAGCGTGTGGGAACAAGAACAGGCACGTAGCATTCTCTGTCAGCGTGGGAATGCCTACATGTCTGCAAAAACGCCCGCGAGACCTGATTTAACAGACTCGCTTTCGGTTTGGGGTGAGTCGGTCGATTGGGCCGGGAAGAAGGGAAGTGAAAGGGCGATACTTGAAGCGCTGTGGTTAAGTGAAGCGATTGACTCTATCGCGCCAAGGCCGCTTACGAAGTTACTAGAAAGTAAGGATCCGAGAATTCGCACGGCTGCGACGCGAGTTCTGTCTCATTGGCAGGGTATTTGGCCCGAGCGAGCCTCTGAAAATCCGATTGATCTACTCGCTAAGCTGGTCGCCGACGACAGCCCCCGTGTCCGCGTCGAGGCCCTGCGGGCGCTCGCAAAAATTCCTTCGGCGAAATCCGCCGAACTCGCCCTGAGCGCCCTCGACAAGCCAATGGATCCGTTCCTCGACTACGCCCTCTGGCTCACCATCAACGACCTCGCCGACCCGTGGATAGGAGCCATCAAATCCGGCAAGTGGAAGGTCGAGGGCCGCGAGAAACAATTGGAGTTCGGCCTGAAAGCGATCGAGCCGGAAAAGGCCAGCCAGGTGCTCGGCGTGTTGCTGGGCGACAAACCGCTCCCGTCGGACGGCCGAGGGCCGTGGATCGAACTCATCGGCCGCGCGGGCTCGCCGAGGGAATTGCAGCGCCTGTTTGATCAGGTGCTGCGACGAGGCTTCAACAAACCGACCGCCACTCGCGCCTTGGCCGCCCTGAACGAAGCGGCCCGCCTGCGCAGCGTCAGACCGCTGTCCGGTCTCGAAAACATCGGCATGATATTCGAGGCTCCTGAGCCGCTTCGCAACGAAGCGATCCGGCTTGCCGGGGCCTGGAAGTCCGCAGGGACGCGGATGCCGGAGTTGGTCTCCATCGCCGAGGCGCAAGCAACACCGGCGGGAACGAGGCAGGTCGTGTTTGAAACATTACGCGAAATCGGCGGGCCGGGCGCCATCAATGCTTTGCTGCCGCTGTGCGGCGCGGACAAGCCGCTGGAGATTCGCCAAAAAGCCGCGCTGTCGCTGGCCGCGCTCGATTTGAACACAGCCGCGCCGCTGGCGGTGGCCGTTCTCGAGGCGACGCCAAATGAAACCGACGCGTTGGAACTCTGGCGCGTGTTGCTCAACGTCAAAGGGGCAGCCGCGGCGCTGACACGCGCTTTGCACGCGAGCGGTTTTCCCGCGCCTGCGGCGAAGGCAGGACTTCGCGTCGCGCGGGAAGGCGGGCGCAATGAACCGGAACTGGTGCTGGCGCTCACGCACAGCGCCGGGCTCGAAGACGCCGAGTTGGCGCTGACGCCCGCGGAGATTCAACAAATCGTGGCGTCGGTGACGACCCAGGGCGACCCGGCGCGCGGAGAGAGGGTTTTCCGCCGGGCCGAACTCGGTTGTGTCAGTTGCCATGCGATTGGCGGCGTTGGGGGAAAAGTCGGGCCGGACCTGACATCGATCGGCGCGAGCGCGCCGGTGGATTACCTGGTCGAGTCGATTTTTTATCCAAACCGCAAAATCAAGGAGGGCTATCATGCGGTGGTGCTGGAGACGCAGGACGGCCAGGAATTGTCCGGCATTCTGGTGCGCGAAAACAACGAGCAACTCATCATTCGCGACGTGGCGAACAGGGAAGTCGCAATTCCGAAAAACAACATCAAGAACCGCGCGATGGGCGGCTCGCTCATGCCGTCCGGGTTGGTTGACAACCTGAACAGCCAGGAGCGCACTGACCTGTTCCGTTTTCTCTCCGAACTGGGCAAACCCGGCGCCTACGACGCGTCGAAGGGAAGCGTGGCGCGGTTCTGGAAAGTGCGGCCCGGCACGCATGAGGTCGAACAATTCGGCCTGGATAAAATCGTGACGGGCGATTTAAACGGCGCCGAGTGGGAGCCGGCTTATTCGCTCGTGGACGGTCGTTTGATGCGCGACGACATTCAGGCCACGATGAAGCTGAACAAATATGCCGGGTTGGTCGGAATTTTCCTCGGCGCAAAATTCCAGGTGGCAAACGCCGGTACGGTTCATTTCAAACTTTCCGATGCGCCTGGGTCGGTTGTTTGGATTGACGCGACGCCGGCCGGCGCCAATTCGGAACTCAGCGCACAACTGGCTGCCGGCGCGCACACGGTCGTGCTCCGTTTCGAGCCGAATAGACTGCCCGAACACGTCCGGCTCGAATCACCCGACGCGACGTTTCTGGGGAATTGATCTCCTCGAAGCCGGTGGGGCAAGCGTCCTCGCGAGCCCTGACTGAAGCTATGGTTATACTCATGGGACCGTTGGATGGGCCACATTTTCTTTCCCCTCACCCCGGCCCTCTCCCCTGGGGAGAGGGAGAATCCTCCGCCGTCTTCAGGCCATGCCCGCGACGGAGTTTGCCAATCCAGTGTGCGCAAAACGCGCGCCAGGAGTCCCTCTCCAGTGGGAGGTCAGGGGAAACGACGGTTCGACCGCCACCGACTGTCGCATATCCAAGGGATTGATGGAGTGATAAACGAACCGAATCGTTATCAAGACTCCACCACTCCAATCCTTCCGATTACTTTCACCGCAAGTCTCTACTTGGAATTGGATGGATGCTGTGATATGATCACCCTGAAAAAGGAAACTCGTGCAGGTCCATGAAAAACCACGCATGCCTCTTGGCCGGGACAATATTGGGGCTATTGCTGACGGCCCTTCCAAGCCTCGCCCAATCGACTTATGAATCTTATACCTTCACCACCCTCGCTGGAAACGCCGGTTATGGCAGCGCGGACGGGACGGGGAACGCCGCGCGGTTTTTTCATCCTTCCAGCGTGGCGGTGGACCGCTCTGGCAACGTCTATGTGGCGGACTCATCCAACCACACAATCCGCATAGTGACGCCCCCGGGAGTGGTGACGACGCTGGCCGGACTGGCGGGAACTCCTGGCAGCGCGGACGGGACCGGCAGCGCCGCACGGTTTCGTAATCCTTCCGGCGTGGCGGTGGACAGCACGGGCAACGTCTATGTGGCGGACACTGGCAACCACACGATCCGAAGTGTGACACCAGCGGGAGGGGTGACGACGCTGGCCGGACTGGCGGGCAGTGTTGGCAGTGCGGACGGAACGGGGAGCGTAGCGCGGTTTGCCCAACCCTTCGGCGTGGCGTGCGACGCCGCGGGTAACGTTTATGCGGCCGATGGACTCAACCACACGATCCGGAAAGTGACGCCGGCGGGGGTAGTGACGACGTTGGCCGGTTTGGCGGGCTATGGTGGCAGCGCAGATGGAACGGGGAGCACCGCGAGGTTTTTCTCTCCTTACGGCGTGGCTGTGGATAGCGGGGACAATGTCTATGTGGCGGACACAGCCAACCATACGATTCGTAAAGTGACGCCGGCAGGAGAGGTGATGACGTTGGCCGGACTGGCGGGCAGCCCTGGCGGGGCGGACGGAACGGGGAGTGCCGCACGGTTCACTGTGCCCTACGGCGTGGCTGTGGACGGCGCGGACAACGTCTATGTCGGCGACACAGCTAACGCCACGATCCGGAAGGTGACGCCGGCGGGCGTGGTGACGACGCTGGCCGGGCTGGCGGGCAGTTTTGGCAGCGTGGACGCGACGGGGAGCGCCGCGCGGTTTGGGTTTCCTTCCGGTGTGGCCGCGGACAGCGCGGGCAACGTCTATGTGGCGGACAAGTCCAACCACACGATCCGGAAAATGACGCCAGCGGGAGCGGTGACA
>QHNT01000273.1 GCA_003218515.1 Verrucomicrobiota bacterium
CCGAAAAATACGGTTTGCGCGTGGTGGAATACGACATCCAGGACAACGCCGCCAACGCGACGCGCTTTTTGGTGCTCGGCCGACAGTGCAGCCCGCCTACGGGCCGCGATCGCACCAGTCTGATGATCAGCCTGGTGGACAAGGTGGGCGCATTGCATCGCGCGCTCGCCGCGTTTCGCCGTCATCGGTTGAACATGACGAAAATTGAATCGCGCCCCAGCAAGCGCAAAGCGTGGGAATATTTCTTTTTCATCGACTGCGATGGCCACGTGAGCGACCACAGGGTCGCCAAAGCCATCGCTGAGCTGGAACAGCAATGCAGCTTCGTCAAGGTGCTCGGCTCGTATCCGAACACGGAGTAACACCTTGTTTCGCCATTGAAAGGCGCCACCCGCGCTGGCAACCTCTCCGGCGCATGAGCCACCTGAAACGGGCGCGCGAGGTCTTCGACATCGAGCTGGCCGGCCTCAAAGCCGTGCGCGCGCAGCTCGACGCGGCGTTCGATCGCGCGGTGGACCTGGTTGTCAGCGCGCTCCGCCAACGCGGCAAAATCGTCGTGGTCGGAATCGGCAAATCGGGCAACGTCGGCCAGAAAATCGCCGCCACACTCACCAGCACCGGTTCGACCAGCGTCATGCTGCACACCGTGAACGCCTTACACGGCGACCTCGGCATCGTCGCCGATGGCGATGCGATTCTCGCGCTCAGTTATTCGGGCGAAACCGAGGAACTGCTGAACCTGCTCCCTGCGCTCAAGCGATTTTCGGTCAAAATCATTTCGGTCACCGGCGCGTCCCGATCGTCGCTCGCGCGACACAGCGACGTGGTCCTCAACGTGAGAGTCCCGCGCGAAGCGTGTCCGTTCAACCTCGCGCCCACGGCCAGCACGACGGCGATGCTTGCGCTGGGCGACGCGCTGGCGATGGCGGTGCTCCAGGCGCGTGGCTTCCAGAAAACGGATTTTGCCAGGTATCATCCCTCCGGAGCGATTGGCCGCGCGTTGCTGTTGCGCGTCGGCGACATCATGCGATCGGGCTCACGTAATGCCGTGGCCCCCGAAACCGTGAGCGTCAAACAGGCGTTGCTGGTAATGACTCAGGCCAGGTCCGGCAGCGTGAGCGTGGTCAACTCGCGGGGCAAACTGGCCGGCGTGTTCACCGATGGCGACCTGCGCCGGCGCATCGCCGCCGAAGACAACGTGCTGGCGCAACCACTGGCAAAAGTGATGACCCGCAACCCGGTTGCCGTTCGCGAAGACGCGCTGGCGGTCGAAGCGCTGAAGATTTTCAATGAACGGAACATAGACGATTTGATCGTGGTCAATGCGCGGAAGGAGCCGGTTGGATTGGTGGACTCGCAGGATTTGCCGAGGTGGAAGTTGATGTGAACCTCAACCGAGAGGTCCGCGACAGCCGGTGGATGAATAAGATTGCGACGGTCATAGACCGCCGCTACAAGAACCGCAATGAAAGGAAAACCAGTATGCGAACTTTCGTCTCGTTCGTTTGCGCCGCGTGCGTGTTGGGCTTGAATTCCCTTGCGACCATGGCGCAGGAATCCAAAGAGCCGCAGCAGGCAAAATCGTTCAAGGGCCGGATCAGCAAAGACCTGAGCGCGGAGTATTTGCTCTACCTGCCCAAGGATTACAGCTCGAGATCGCGCAAGCGGTGGCCGCTCATGCTCTTCCTGCACGGCGCTGGCGAACGCGGCAGCGACATCTCGAACGTCGCGGTGCACGGCCCGCCGAAACTGGTGAAACAGGGCAAGGACTTCCCGTTCATCATCGTCTCGCCGCAATGCCCGAGCGGCCAGCGCTGGGACAACGACGTGTTGTTCGCGCTGCTCGACGAAGCGACAAAGAAATACAACGTGGACACGAGCCGCGTTTATCTGACCGGTCTGAGCATGGGCGGCTACGGCGCGTGGAGCCTCGGCTTGACGCACCCCGAACGGTTCGCCGCCATCGCGCCGATATGCGGAGGCGGCGATCCCATCGCGCTGTTGCTGGCCGATCCGAAAAAAAAGGCGGCGACGAAGTCCCTCGGTGTTTGGGCGTTTCACGGCGCCAAGGACCCGGTGGTAAAAGCGGAAGAATCTCAGCGCATGGTGGAAGCCCTGAAAAAATTTGGCTGCAAGGATGTGGAACTGACCGTCTATCCCGAAGCGCAGCACGATTCCTGGACGGAGACGTACAACAACCCGAAGCTCTACGAGTGGTTTCTGGAGCACCGGCGAAAATAAAACGATTCGCCCGTTGAACTCCTGAAGCGTAGCCGCCGGCGTGAGTCGGCGCCGGCTATTTGAGAGTGCGCGGACTGACGTCCGCGGCTACGCGGTTCACGACAGAAAACAGGAGTACCTCCGATCACTCCAGTCCGCTGGCAACCTTCGCCCGCTTCAAGACCTGCTGCGCCAGTGCGCGCGCCTTCGCCGCGCCTCCGCGCAGTACTTGATGGACATAATCCAGGTTCGCCGCGAGTTCGGCGCGCGCGGCGCGCGCGGCGGCGAAATAACTCCAGTAGTGCTCGAACAGTGCCTTCTTCAAATCGCCATAGCCCAGTCCGCCCGCGCGTAACTGATCTTCAAAATCTTTCGCCACGTCCGCGGGCGCGACCAGTTTGAGCAGTTGAATGGCGAGGTTCTTGTCCGCGTCCGGCTTCGGCTCCTGCGGCGTGCGGCTGTCCATGACAATGCCCATGATTTTTTTGCGCGCCGCCTTTTCGTCGCCGAAAATTTCGATGGTGTTGCCGTAGCTCTTGCTCATCTTCTGGCCGTCCACGCCCGGCACCACCGCGGCCTCTTCGCGAATCTGCGGCTCCGGAATCACAAACGTCTGACCGTAGGTTTCATTGAACTTGATGGCGATGTCCCGGGTCATTTCGACGTGCTGCTTCTGGTCGCGGCCGACCGGCACGAGGTTCGAATCGTAAATCAAAATGTCCGCCGCCATCAACACGGGGTAGGCGAACAAACCGTGGTTGGGCGAAATGCCTTTGGCGATTTTGTCTTTGTAACTATGAGCGCGCTCAAGCAACCCCATTGGCGTCACGGTTGTGAGCAGCCACGTCAGCTCGGCCACTTCGGGCACATCGGACTGCTTGAAGAACACTGTCTTCTTCGGGTCGAGTCCGCACGCGAGGAAATCAAGCGCCACGTCAAGCGTGTTTTGGCGACGTTCCACGGCGTCGAACAGCGACGTCATCGAGTGATAATTCGCGATGAAATAAAACGCCTCGCCTTGTTCTTGAAGCTCCAGGGCCGGCTTCATCATCCCGAAATAGTTTCCCAGATGCAGCGCGCCGGAGGGCTGGATGCCCGACAAAATTCGCATGGGCGGAAGCTAACAAGTTCGGGCCGACGCGCAAACCGGAAAAACTCAGCGCGGCATAGCCGCAAACCCCCCAAGTGGCACGGGCGAGACGCCCGTGCCACTGCGGCGCGACGGATCACTTGCGTTTGCCGATGTTCTTCAGCAGCGCGTTGGCGCAGGCTTCGGAGAAGGGCGGGTCGTTGATTTCGCAATCCATTTCGATTACCTCGATGTCGCGGCGCAGGCGCGACTTGAGGTTGTCGAACAGCCTCTGGTCCGCCGCCGGGTTGTGGAACGGTTTGCACGGCGCGCTGATGACACTGATGGCCTTGCGCGGAATCAACATCGTGACGGGGCCTTTTGACAGGTTCAGTTTTTCCGCGATGATTTTGCCGAGTTGCGCGCATTCCTCCGGCGTCGTCCGCATCAGTGTCACTTGCGGGTTGTGCTGGTAAAAAGTCCGGCCTTTGAATTTCGCCGGCACCGTCTCCGGCCCGTGAAAATTCACCATGTCCAGGCAGCCGGGCGCCACGATGGCTGGAACACCATGCTTCGCGGCGGCTTCGAGCCGGGTTGGCCCGGCGCTGAGAAAGCCGCCGACCAATTCATCCGCCCACTCGGTGGTGGTCACGTCCAGCACACCCGCTGCCATGCCCGATTCGATGAGTGATTCCATCGTGCGGCCGCCAGTGCCGGTGGCGTGGAAGACCAGCACTTCATAACCGGCCTGCTCGAGAATCTTACGGGCGTGCTCCACGCATCCGGTCGTGTTGCCAAACATGCTCGCGACAATGATGGGCTTGTCCTCGGAAGGTAGGGCAGGCCTCTCGCCCGCCTTGGACAGGCGGGACGCCTGTCCTACTTCCACCATCCCGCAAATCGCGCCCGCGGCACGCGTGAGGATCTGACGCGAAATGCGGTTGAGGCCCGCGACGTCAACGATGCTGGGAAACATCACGATGTCCTTCACCCCGACGTATTGCGCGGTGTTCCCGCTGGCCAGCGTCGAAACCATGACTTTGGGAAAACCAATCGGCAACGCGCGCATCGCCGCCGTGCCAATCGCCGTGCCGCCGCCGCCGCCCAACGAAATGACGCCGTGGATTTTTTCTTCTGCGACGAGGCGCGACAGCACAACCGGCGCGCCTTTGGACATCGCAGCCACGGTCTCGCCGCGGTCCCGTTTGGCCACGAGCGCGTCGAAATCGACGCCTGCCGCAAGCGCGATGTCGCGCCGGGTGATGTCCGGTTCGAGCCTGGCTTCGCCGAGCGCGCCGACGTCAATGACCAGCACCTGATGCCCGCGTTGTTTGATTCGGTCCGCGACAAAGCCGTGCTCTTCGCCTTTGGTGTCCATCGTCCCAAGGATCGCAATGGTGGCCATAGTGAATGGACCAGTGTAGCAACGCATTTTGAAAAAGTATGCAAAATTGGGCAGTGCTACAGACTGGGGGCGAGAACCGAGTCACGTGTAACTCTGGAAAAATGAATCGGCGACGATATGTTATGGATCGAACCGTGAATGAGCTGGGCAAAATGCTTTTTATCTTCGGCTTGATGATCGCCGGGCTCGGCTTGTTGATCTGGGCGGGATTTGGCAAAGACTGGCTGGGGCGGTTGCCCGGAGACATCCACTACTCCAAAGGCAATTTTAGCTTCCACTTCCCGCTTGTTACTTGTCTGCTCGTCAGCCTGATTCTGACTTTACTCCTCTGGCTGTTCCGAAAATAGAAGCTGCCTCGTTTCTGAAAAGTGAGGCAATTTGGGTGATGTCTGGTAATGGGGTCTACCCCATTACCTGATGTCTTAAAGTGTCCAACTCCTTGACACTTTCCCGTTTTCTGTCATTGCAAGCATGTTCCGTCAACAATCCGTTAAGACATCACCGCAATTTGGCACGGACGGCGAACACTTCTTGAGCTGAAGCCTGGATGGGTAAACTCTTCTCACTCAAAGGGCGGAACCGGCCTGGTCCCGGCAATAGCTGCAAGGATCAGCCTGCCCATTCGGTTGTCAAAAAGCGCTGCTAATTGAGTGGGGATCCCCGCCCACGACTATGCATTGTGGTAGTGGGGCATTCATTCTGCGCCGGTAAAATATGAAAAAACTTGTTGTCAAGGGGGGGCCTTTTACCTATCTTTCGCGGCAAATGCACCGTTTTCGGTGAACAGGGGTAAACTGTTTTTACCCTTGGAATGCATAAAAATGAACTAGAACAACATCGCAGGAGGAACGAATGAAGTTTAATAAATGGACAGTAGGCCTAGCTGCCGGCGGGGTGGTCAGCCTCGCTTCGGTAGTTCAAGCTGATGAAGCTCAGAAGCCGATGAGCCAGTTGCAGACGGCCGTGTCGTCCACAGTGCTAAGTGGTTATGTGGACACGTCGATCATCTGGAAGCCGGGAACGGGGGATGCCAATCTGCCCGGTCGGCAATATGACGGTCCAACCAAGCTCGACGGGTTCAACCTGAATGTGGTTGGGCTCACTCTGGAAAAGCCGCTCTCCGAAGAACAGTGGGCGGCGGGCTATAAAGCGGACTTGTGGTTCGGGCCAGACGCTGGAACCTATCGGGCTCTAGTCGGAAATGGTGGAGGCGATCCAAACTTCGCTATTAAACAATCCTATGTCGTGCTGCGGACGCCGGCCGGAAATGGTCTCGACTGGAAGGTCGGTGTGTTTGACACCATCATCGGGTATGAATCCTCGGAGAGCTACCTGAACCCGAATTACAGCCGATCCTTCGGCCACGGTCTCGAACCCAAGCAGCACACCGGCGTTCTGGCGACGTATAAGGCTACCGATGCCGTCACCTTCTCGGCGGGCATCGCAAACACGTATAACAATGCGTTCGGCGGCGATAATGTAAACGCCCGGCCGAGGCGTGGTCTATTCGTCTCAGCTACTGAATCGGAAAAAACCTACCTGGCGTCCGTCTCGATTACGGCGCCGGAAAGCTGGGGTTTCCTCAGCGGTTCAGCCTGGTATGCGGGCCTCATCGATGGTCTGGCGGGCAATTCAAAAGATACCACCAGCCTTTACGCAGGCGGCAGTCTGAAAACTCCAGTTGAAGGATTGTCCGTCGGAGCCGCGTTTGACTATCGCTTCGGCGGTCCTAGCGCAACCGCGGTTCCTTATGTAGGAGGACAATCCTGGGCCTACGCCATTGCCGGTTACGCCTCCTTCCAAGCTAATGAGAAGTGGAAGTTTAACATCCGTGGCGATTACACCGAAGGCACGGACGGGACGTTCTATGATCGGGGTAACGATGGCCTCAAAAACCTGCAAAACCGGCTTGGGGCTCTGACGCTCACCGCCGACTACGCGCTGTGGGCCAACGTGGTCAGTCGCGCTGAACTCCGTTGGGACCATAGCACGAGCGGCGACAAGCCATACGGCGGAACTGTCGTGGGCGCTCCGAACCAGCGCAATGCCGTCACGCTGGCTCTGAACCTGGTCTACAGGTTCTGATTCCGTCTAAGAACACGAAACCCCTTCTGAGAAAATCGGAAGGGGTTTTTTGTTTCACAATAGGCCATCAGAAGGCGTGCTCGTTTTTGCCAACTCCTGTTGGCGTAATTTAGCCCTGTTGGACAAAAGTCCGCCGTCTTCATGAAGGCATGAAAATCGTTTCGAGTAGAAATGAGTTAAACTCAAGCCAGTTGCAATTAGACGCAGAGTCCTGGCACGCCGTTTGCCTTTGCTCCGCACGTCAGTTACTCCCTGCGATGTGGTCGCTGGGGCTGACGTTTTGCTACGCAGCCCCAGCCGCCTTTGTAGGTTGAGAAGTCCCTTTGGACATCTCGGCGCAGGGTAAAACAAATAAACCGATCAAAAAAGCAATCAATGCAGGAGGAACTCAATGAAGTTTAATCAATGGACATTGGCGCTGGCCGCCGGCGGCGTGGTCAGCCTTGCGTCGGCAGTTCGTGCGGATGAGAAACCCATGAGTCAGGTGCTCACGGCGGTTTCTCAGACCACGCTGAGTGGTTATGTGAGCACCTCGCTCATATGGAAACCCGGCACCAGTAACGCAGGCATCCCTGGCCGTGCTTTTGACGCTCCGGCCAGCAAGCACGATGGGTTCAACCTCGACGTAGTTTCGCTTATGCTTGCCAAGCCACTGAGCGACGATGGTTGGGCGGCAGGCTACACAGCTCAACTGTGGTTCGGTCCTGATGCCGTAGGCTTTAACACCTCCGCCCCCAGCCTTGCGGGCGCAGGCGGAGACTTGACTGTTAAGCAAGCTTACGTCGAACTTCGCGTGCCAATCGGCAACGGCATCGACGTCAAGCTTGGCCATTTTAACTATATCGGTGGCTACGAAGTCCCGGATTCAGGTGATGATCTGAACTACAGCCGTTCCTATGCATGGACGCTGGAACCGGCCAGTCACACCGGTCTTCTCGCCAGCTACAAAGTATCCGACGCTCTGAGTCTCGCGGTTGGTATCGCCAATAGCTATAACAACGGGATCAACTGGCGCGCCGCCCGATTTAACGGCACGCCCCTCGGCACGGCCGCTGATGAATCTGAAAAGACCTACATGGGTCAGATTGCCCTCACCGCTCCAGAGAGCTTCGGTTTCTTAAAAGGAGCTACACTCAGCGCCACAGCCGTGAACGGCTTAAACAATCCGTCAGGAAGTGGTGGGAGCGTTCTGAGCGCTGGTCGCTTCGGTTGCTACCAAATCGGCGGCACCATGCCCACTCCTGTGCAGGGATTGAGTGTCGGCGCCTCCTACGATTATATGGACGGCCCGCCTCTCGCGTTTGCCGCACCAAACAAAGCCGGATACGCCAACGCGGCCACTCTTTACACTTCATATCAGGCGACCGAGAAGCTCAAGCTAAACGGCCGTGCTGAATACACCAGCGCTACCAAAGGGTTCTGGTATGCGCCTGGCACCAGTGGCAATGAGAAATTGCTAGGCCTGACTGGGACCCTTGACTATGCACTCTGGGCGAACGTGGTCAGCAGACTTGAGGCACGCTGGGACCATAGCCTGAATGCGGACCAACCGTTTGGTGGTACAGCCGCCGCACCCGGAGGGCAAAAGAACGTCGTCACCCTCGCCTTGAACCTCATCTACAAGTTCTAATCCGCTTTAGAAACATGAAACCCCTTCGAGAAAATCGGGAGGGGTTTTTGTTTGGTCAAATATCGAATCAAACTGGGCACGATTTCGATTCGCTTGGGGAGCGCGCCCGCCTCGGGCGCAGTTCGACGCGCCTCGCGTCGAACTCTTCACGGTGCCTGCAGCCGAACCAAGCGGTTTGTCTCTCGACGCCGTCTGATAGGCGGACAACGCGTGCGCCAGGACCCGCTACAGCGCGCGTACTCCCCTCTTTCATCCTTCCGGCTGCGGCGGACTCGAGCCTGCCTTTCCGAGTTCAAAACTTCATGGTAAACTCCGCGATAAATGAGTGCGTCCGCGCCTTGTCGAACCGGAGCTGACCAGCCGCACCACTGTTGAAGGAGAACACTTCCCACGACGGCTCGCCGGTGGCCAGAAACTTGTAGCCGAAACCGACGGCCATGCGGTCGTTGAACTCGTAGCGGAACCCCGCGAACCCTTGCAGCGCCCACACCACGTCCGAATCTTCTCCGTTCAGCGAGGCGCTGCCAGAGGGACCGTTGATGGTCGCGCGGTCGATGGTGAGAATACTGCTCGAAGCCCCGCCGCCAAAGCCCACATACGGCACGAAATTCCCTTCCAGCGGGAAATGGAACACCGCGTTGACCATCATCGGGAAATTGGCCAGAGCCGCGTCCGTACTCGGCGAGCCAGTGATGGACTTGATGGAGTTGTAAAGTACGCCCGCCTCCAGCTCCGCGCTGAAGTAGTTGCAGCACATATAACCGGCTGCCGCGCTGATGCGGAAACCTGGATCGTATTTCACGTTGATCCCGGAGACCGGGCCAAAGAACTCAGTCACATCCGTCCGCTCCGACACTTCCGGCCCGATGCCACCGCGAAAATAAAATCCCTGCCCCTGCGGGCCGCTGCGGTACACCTCCTGGGCCAAAACCGACATCGAAGGCAAAAGACCCGCCGCCGCCCACATGCCAAACACTGACCTCAGACCTTTTCGCATAATGTTCCTCCACTCAATTGATTGTTTTCCGGACCGCCGGCATTCGCCCCGCTCTGGCTTGCCGCTTCAACCAGCGCGATTGAAGCCCACCCAAACTCCACACGCACTGTGGCTTTAGTTTTTACCTGTTCAATGTCAAGGCCAATGTGGCTGCGATTATCGATAGTGCCCGCGAGGAGCGCGGCTCTGTGAGCCGCAGCCGGTCCGAAGGCCATAGGCTGATGCGAACGTGTCTCCTCGAACAAGACTGTGCGGGTCATAGACCCGCGGTCCGTTGTTCCGGTTGGTCAGTTCATCGAATCGCTCCTGTCAGTTACTCTTTGTCCGTTTCGTTCTCTGCTGTTCTGGCCGTGTCCGCGCAAATCCCGCGTTTGCTTTTCGCCACAAACTCCAGCAAAACCCGCGCGTCGTCGCTCTTGAATTCTTTGCGCGCAGCCGCCAGCGCCACGCTCAATTTTTCACCGCTGCGAAACAGCGCATGGTAAAGTCGCTTCAACTCCAGCCGCCGTTCGTTCGTAAAGCCGGCGCGACGGAGTCCGACCGAATTCAGTCCGCAAATGCTGTTGACGCCACGCGCCACGCAGAACGGAGGCAAATCCTTGCTGATGGCCGAGCCGCCCTGCATCAACGCCAGAGTGCCGACACGCACAAACTGGTGCACCAGACAATTGCCGGAAATGAAGGCGCGATCCTGAACAACGACGTGGCCCCCGAGCAGCGCGCCGTTGGCGACAATCACCTGACTGCCCACCTGCGCGTTGTGCCCCACATGACAATGCGCCATGAGAAAATTGTGCGACCCGATCACCGTCTCCTCGGCTTCATCGTTCGAGCGATGCAGCGTGACGTGTTCGCGGAAGACGTTGCCTTCGCCAATCCGCAGACGTGTCGGCTCGCCTTTATATTTCAAATCCTGCGGCGCGTCCCCAATCACGCAGCCCGTGTGAAAAGAATTGTTCGCTCCACTGGTTGTATGTCCGGTCAAATGCGCATGCGGGCCGATCCGACAGTTTGCGCCGACAATCACGTGCTCATCAATCAGCGCATACGGCTCGACGCTCACGGTCGGATCAAGTTGCGCCTTGGGATGGACGATCGCTGTCGGGTGAATCATCAAGTGTAAAAATACCCCAGCTCCCGCAGCGACAGGAAATCCTTCGCGCGTTCCGCGGTTCGTTTCCCGATAATGACATGGTCCAGGACCTCGATCTTGAGCAAATGCCCGGCGCGAATCAGGTCGCGCGTCACTTTGATGTCCGCCTCCGACGGCGTCGGGTCGCCGCTCGGATGGTTGTGCACCAGCACGACCGCGGAGGCGTTCGCGGCGATGGCCAGCTTGAACACTTCCCGCGGGTGAACCAGAATCGTGTCGAGCGTGCCTTGCGAAATTTGCTCGACGCGAATCAGCTTTCGCCGCGTGTTCAACAGCACGGCTTGAAAATGCTCGACGTCGTAAAGCCGATTTTCCTCGCGCAACAAATCCGCGATGCGCTCCGGCGTGTCGAGCACGGGCGCTTCCTGCTGGAGTTCGCGCGCCATCCGCTGCGCCAGCGTGAAGGCGCTTTTCAGTGCAATGGCCTTGTCGCGCCCCACGCCTTTCACCTGACGCAATTGATCCAGTGAAGCGCGCGCCAGCTCTTCCAGCGTGCCGAACCGGGCGAGCAATTGCTGCGCGATGTGAATGGCCGAGTAACCTTTCATCCCCGTGCGCAAAAGAATCGCGACCAAATCGGCGTTCGACAATGCCTCCGCGCCATCGGCTGCGAGCCGTTCGCGCGGGCGATCCTTCGCCGCCATGTCCTTGATGCGCGGATTGGTAGTCATGTCTTAGCGCCCTCGGAAGTTTTCTTGAGCGAACGCTATACCCGACGCGTGGAACCAGCGCGAACAAAAAATTTGTTTCGCCTCACTCGCGGGGCAGCTCGGTTCCTTGCAGTGCTGGTGGCACAGGCGTCCCGCCCGTGAGTTTTCTGATCTGGACCAACGGGCGGGATGCCCGTGCCACTAGCCGTCCATGCGCCTGCGTGGGAAAAAGGAAAGCTTACGCCGCCCGCAAATCCTGCACGATGAACGGCGCGAACTCGGCGTGGAGGTGCGGCGGAATGCGGGCCTTGAACCGGGCGCTGTCGCCGTTGTAATCGCGCTCGACCACCTGGCCGACGGCGTGCAAGCGCGCAATCACCGCCGGTTCACTGTGCGGCACTTTCAATTCGACAAGTTCGCGGGCAGGCCGCAGCTGGCTTCCCAGTTCCGCCAACAATTCGGGAAAACCTTGGCCAGTTGTCGCCGAAACGGCCACGGTATTCGGATACCGCTCCAGATTCCGGTTAACCAACTCGCCATTCTCAACGCGATCAATTTTGTTGAAGACCATCAGCGTCGGCTTGCCGGCGGCACCGATTTCCTCCAGCACTGTGTTGACCGCCCGGATTTGTTCCTCGGCCAGCGGATGACTGATGTCCACCACGTGCAACTGCAGGTCCGCCTGCACGACTTCCTCCAGCGTCGCCTTGAACGCCTCGACCAGCCGGTGCGGCAGTTTGCGAATGAACCCGACCGTGTCCGTCAGCAAGACGTTTTGATTGGTCGGCAAACGCAGTCGCCGCGTCGTGGGATCGAGTGTGGCGAAGAGTTTGTCCTCCGCCAGGACCTCGGCGCCGGTGAGCGCGTTGAGCAGAGTCGATTTGCCCGCGTTGGTGTAGCCGACAATGGAGGCCAGCGGCCACAGGTGGCGCTGCCGCCGGGTGCGCCGGGTGCGACGCTGGCGGCGCACCAGCACCAGTTCGTCGCGAATCCTGTCAATGCGCTCCTGCACGCGTCGTCGGTCGGTTTCGAGCTGTGATTCGCCTTCGCCACCACGCATGCCAATGCCGCCCTTCTGTCGCGACAGGTGGCTCCAATAACGCGTGAGCCGCGGCAATAAATGCTGCAGTTGCGCCAGCTCAATCTGAAGCTTGCCTTCGCTCGTCCGGGCGCGTTGCGCGAAGATGTCGAGAATCAGCGCCGTGCGATCGAGCACTTTGCACTCGAAAACCCTTTCCAGGTTGCGGCTCTGCGCGGGAGAAAGTTCGTCGTCGAAGATGACTGTATCGACATCCTGGTGCCGGCAATGCCTGCCAAATTCATCGGCCTTGCCGCTGCCGATGAAAGTTCCGGCGGCCGGCGCTTCGAGCTTCTGCGTGCCCTCGCCGACGACTTCGGCCCCGGCCGTCACGGCGAGTTCCGCCAGTTCATCCAGCGAATCGCGCACCTCCCAGCTCGTGCGACATTTCAATTCGGCCCCAATGAGGAAAACCCGTTCGGTTCTCGTGTCCGATGTCGATATGAGCGCTTTCAACTTCTAAATTCCCAACGGCAGAACCATAGCACGATTTGCGCGTTGTTAAAGTCCAACTTTTTCGCAGCGCCCGGTCAATTGAGTGGCCACTGTCTCGCCGTTGGCCTGCGGCCCTAAATTGATCCACTCCCAGGTGAACTGCCGGCGAAACCAGGTCATCTGCCGCCTGGCGAATTGGCGCGTGCGTCGCTTTACCAAAGCAATCGTGTCTGCCAGCGAACGCTCGTCACGCAAATGCTCCACCACTTGCCGATAGCCGATGGCTTGCATCGCCGTCTCGTTTTCGGCAAGGCCGCGTTTCAGCAATTGTTCCGTCTCCCGCACCAGGCCGCGCGCGAACATCTCGTCCACGCGATCCTCAATGCGCGCGCGCAGGTCCTCGCTGGAACGTGTGAGGCAGAAAAATCGATCCGCGTTCGGCGTTCGGCGTTCCGCGTTCCACTCGGCGCGTTGCGCCGAAAACGGTTTGTCGCTCAGGCGAACAACTTCGAGCGCGCGGATCACGCGGCGCGGATTTTTTCTGTCGATTTTTGCAAAAGTGATCGGGTCTCGTTGTTTGAGCTCACGGAGCAGTTCAGGCAACGGTGTCGCTTCCAGCTCAGCGCGCAGCGCGGCGTCCGCCGGTGGCGCTCCGCCAAGTCCTTCGAGAAATGCTTTGAAATAAAGCCCCGTGCCGCCGCTAAGAATCGGGACCCGGCCGCGTTGTTGAATGTCGGCGACTGCGGCGTGGGCGAGCCTGGAGAATTGCGCCGCGTCGAACGGCCCGCTCAACTCCACGACGTCAATCAAATGATGCGGCACGCGCTTCCGTTCCTGTGCCGACGGTTTGGCCGTGCCGATGTCCAGGCCGCGATAGACCTGCATCGAATCGACGGAGATGATTTCGCCGCCGATCCGCTCTGCCAGCGACAGCGCAGCGCTGGATTTTCCAACGGCAGTCGGGCCGGCGACGATGACCAGACGTGAGGCGCGGAGGGTGGAGCATTGGGAATTCGTTGCCATTGCCCGGTCCGGTCTCTGTCGAAACCTTCAGCCAGGTGGCGATATTGAAAGCAGGAAAGCCAATTTCGCCGCCGCCACGACGCGCGATGTAAAAGTAGATGAAATCCACCACGTGCCTGTGAGTGAAGCGGTCCACCAGATTGCCGGCAATGCCGCCGAAAATCAGCCCGAGCGAAAGCTGGCCGAGCAACGTGTGCGAATCAAAGTGGTGCCGCGTAAAAAACAGCACCAACAACGCCACCAGCGCGAAGACGGCCAGCAGTTGATTGCTCCCGGCGAATTGATTGAACAGGCTCCACGCCGCGCCGGTGTTCCCCCAGTGGACGAACTTGAAGAAACCGTCGATGATCACCTTTTCCTGGTCGGGGCCGAGATAACTGAGCACGGCAAGCTTCGTCAACTGGTCGAGCACAAGCGCTGCCGCAGCCACTACCGCCATCCGTCTGGTCGGCCCCAAATTCACGTTTCCAAAGCCACTTTCTGCCCCACTTCCGACTCAAACGCAAGTCCGGTCGGGCAAGGGTACCGGTACTGAGTTTGGACTAACGAGACCGCTTCTAAATTCTTGTTTGGCGCAGGCCGGCGCGCTATTTTCGATCGGTTCAACCGTGAATGCGCGCTGGTTTGCCGCCGTCGAAACGATTCGTTCAGGAATGGTGCGAGGCGGCCAAACGGACATGCCATGCGGAAATGTGTAACAATGCTTTGTGCTTCTTGCAGGCGAATTAAACCTTCTGTTCTCGCGCCGGCGCAGCTTCTCCTCGTCGGCCTGCTTGCCTGCCCGGGCGCAAAAACTGCCGGGGCGGACGTTGCCATGCTGCCGCCGCCGGCGAACCGCAAAATTGACTTCGTAAAAGACATTCAGCCGATTCTCGCCCGGAGCTGCTACGAGTGCCACGGACCGAAAAAGGCCGAGGCCGAATTGCGCTGGGACGCCAAGGACATCGCGATCAAAGGCAGCGAGCACGGCCCGGTCATCGAGCCAGGCAAGAGCAGGGAGAGTTTGATGATCCAGCTCGTCGCCGGCCTCAAAGGCGAGGACAAAGTGATGCCGCAGAAAGGCGACCGCCTGACCGCCGAACAGATCGGTTTGCTGCGCGCGTGGATTGACCAGGGAGCAGCTTGGCCGGACAGCGCGTCGGTCAAAGTGGAGGACAAACGGAACCATTGGGCCTTCAAACTGCCCGCGCGCCCGGCCGTGCCGAAAGTGAAAAACAGCAAATGGGTGCGCAACTCGATTGACAATTTCGTCCTGACGCGCCTGGAACACGAAAGCTTGAAACCTTCACCGGAAGCCGATCGCGTCACACTCATGCGCCGGCTGAGCCTCGACCTCGTCGGCCTGCCTCCCACGCCACGGGAAGTGGACGAATTTCTCCGCGACAAATCAGCGGAAGCCTACGACGAACTCGTCGAACGCCTGCTTGCGTCGCCACATTACGGGGAGCGCTGGGGCCGGCACTGGCTCGACGCGGCGCGTTATGCCGACAGCAACGGTTACGAAAAGGACGCCGCGCGCTCGATCTGGCCCTATCGTGACTACGTCATCCAGGCGTTCAATCGCGACCTGGCGTTCGATCAGTTCACCCTCGAACAACTCGCCGGCGATTTGCTGCCGCACCCGACGCTCGACCAGCGCGTTGCCACCGGTTTCCTGCGCAACTCGATGCTCAACCAGGAAGGCGGCATTGAGCCCGAGCAATTCCGCACCGAAGCGATGATTGATCGCATGGACGCCATCGGCAAAGCGTGGCTCGGCCTCACGATCAACTGCTGTCAGTGCCACGACCACAAATACGATCCCATTTTGCAGCGCGAGTACTACCAGCTCTTCGCCTTCCTGAACAACGACGATGAGCCGTTCATCGAAGTCCCAACGCCGCAGCAGCAGAAGAAGCGCGAAGAAATTGTCTCGCAGGTCCGCGAACTGGAAGACAAGGCGATGCATGAAGCGACCCATTTGACCGAACGCATGTCCGCCTGGGAAAAAGAAATCGCCGATGCCGCCGGCCAATGGACCGTGCTGGAGCCGAAGGAATGGCTGAACTTCGCGACGAAATACGAGAAGCAAAGCGACTATTCACTGCTGGCGGGCGGCGATGTAAAGCCCGGCGCGGTCACCCACGTCTGGGTGGACACGACGCTCACGAACCTGACCGGGTTCCGTCTCGAAGCGTTGACGCACCCGAACCTGCCCTATGGCGGACCTGGCCTGGTGGCCAAAGGCAGCTTTCTGCTCAAGGAATTCACTTGTGAAGCCTCCGCGCTGCACAGCCCGACGGTGACGAACCAGGTCAGGTTCCGTCGCGCGCTCGCGGATATGGAAGCGCCCGGTTTCAGCATCACCAACGCGATTGATGGCGACACGGAAAAAGGCGGCTGGACCGCGGCGACGGTTCCGGTTCGTCGGAACACGGAGCATCGCGCGGTCTTCGAATGCGCCGAGCCGATTGTCGGTTTTGCCGGCGGGACCCGACTGAAGTTTACGATTTATCAAAAGCACACGAGCGGCGACGGCCACAGCGGCGAACTGGACAAGGAGAGCAGGCTCGATTGCCACACGCTGGGCCGGTTCCGCCTCGGCGCCACCTCCAAAGGCGCAGAGCGCTGGGAAGCTCACGCCGCTGGCGTGTCCGTCGCAGCGGCCCGCCGCGACGAAAAGGATGTGTCGGCGAGCCAGACCGGCATCGAGTCCGCTCCAGTCAGCTCGAACACGGCCGCTTCGATCAGCGAGCCGCCGACCGCTGCACGCGGGCCGGGTGCGCTCCACGAATTCAAAGGTTTCGAACTGAAAGTGGACCCGCTTACCGCAGCGCAGCGGACGATTCTTGCGATTTCTGCCCAGGAGCGCTCGACCGAGCAAATGCGCGACCTGTTCAACGCCTTCCGCTACCAGGACGCGGCCTTCGCGCAGGTGAACAAGCAAATTGACGATGTACTGACCAACTGGCCTTACACCGCGACGTCGCTCGCGCTGCAACAACGCCCCGTGCCGCGCGAGACCCACATTTTCAAGCGGGGCGATTGGCAACGGCCTGGCGAAGCGGTCCGGCCGGACGTGCCCGCGCTGTTGCACCCCTTCCCGAAGGACGCACCGCGCAACCGCCTCGGTCTCGCCAGGTGGCTGGTGGACCGGCGCAGTCCGACGACCGCGCGGGTCATCGTGAACCGCATCTGGCAGGCGTATTTCGGCCAGGGGCTGTTCACGACTCCGGAGGACATCGGCACGCGTTGCGAACCGCCGTCGCACCCGGAACTGCTCGACTGGCTGGCGTGCGAATTCATGGACAATGGCTGGAGCGTAAAATCGTTGCACCGTTTGATCGTTCAATCGGCGGCGTATCGGCAATCCTCGAAAGTTTCGCCGGAGCTTTTGGCGAAGGATCCGTACAACCGGCTGCTCGCGCGCGGCCCCAGGTTTCGTGTGGATGCGGAAATTGTGCAGGACATCGCGCTGTCCGCCGGCGGGCTGTTGAATCCGAAGATTGGCGGTCCGAGCGTGCGCCCACCGATTCCGGCGAGCGTCGGTGACACGGTCTATGGCGGTTTCTCGTGGCCCGAGAACACGGGTGACGACCGCTTCCGCCGCGGAATGTACACGTTCTGGAAACGGTCGCTGCCCTTGTGCTCCAGGAAGGCGGCAAGGACGACCGCAGCCGCGCCGTTTACGCGTTCCGGCTCTGCACCGGCCGCGCGCCAACGGAGCCGGAGCTTAAATCGGTTCTCAGTTTCCAGGACGAGCAATACAACTATTTTGAAAACCGTTCCTCGGCAGCGCTGGCCGTTGCCGTGGCCGACCTCAGGAAAGTGCCGCCCGACGTGAACCTGCACAAGGTCGCCGCCTGGGCGATGGTGTCGCGCGCGATTTTAAACCTCGATGAAACGATTACCAAAGAATAAGTCCGAAATCCGAATCCCCGAAGCTCGAATGAACCGCACCGTCCAGCCCGAGTTTGAAGGCGAACCGGGAATAGACGAACTGGCTTTCTGGGGATTGACAGCAGACGGTGATGCCTGCGAACTGCGCGACGAACCGCCGCGTCATCTTTACGACCTTGGCGAGCGCACGGCGCGTTTTGGAGAAGCCGTCATCCGATTTACCAGGAAAGTCCCTTTCAATCCGGTCAACAATCGTCTGATTGACCAGCTTGTCGGCGCTGGAACGAGCGTCGGAGCCAATTATTGCGAAGCGGACGACGGTGTTTCCGGGAAGGATCGCATAGGCACGTGTCGTAAGGAAGCGAAGGAAGCCATGTATTGGCTACGCATGGTTGTCACTTCCGAACCTGACTTGAGAGATGAAGCGCGAGTCCTGTGGAAAGAAGCGCGCGAACTCAATCGCATCTTTGGATCTATCTGGCGAAAAAGCGCATGAACAAAAATCCGAAGTTCAAATTCCCGGAGCCCGAATCCAGGCAACAAGTGAGCCGCTGTTCTTTCGGACTTCGGGGATTCGAATTTCGGAATTTGCCAAAACCAGTAAATTAGAAAGCCGTTATGAACCTCAGTTTCGAACTTCGATCGGAATACTCAAAATATGTGACCCGCCGCTGGTTCCTCCGCCAGTGCGGCGTCGGGCTTGGGTCGATCGCGCTCGCATCCTTGCTCGATGACGGAAACCTCCTCGGCGGTGAAGGCGTGGGCCGGGCCGGCAATCCTCTTGCTCCCAGGCAGCCGCATTTCAAACCCAAAGCCCGGCGGGTCATCTATCTGTTCATGGGGGGCGCGCCGAGTCAGCTCGATTTGTTCGATTAACTTTCCGAGGCAATGCCGCACCTCGCGGAAGTCGTGGATGACATCGCCATCGTGAAGTCGATGACCACCGACGCCTTCAATCACGCGCCCGGCCAAGTGTTGATGCAGACCGGCGCGACGCAGTTCGGGCGGCCGAGCATGGGTTCGTGGGTGCTGTACGGCCTCGGCAGTGAATCGCAGAATCTGCCGGGCTTCGTCGTGCTGAATTCCGCGGGCGGACTCAGCGGCGGCGCTGCGCTTTACGGCGGAGGCTTTCTGCCGACGGTTTATCAGGGTGTGCCGTTCCGCAAATCGGGAGATCCGGTCCTGTTCCTCTCCAACCCCGCCGGTGTCACGAACCAGATGCAGCGTCGGACGCTCGACCTTGTTAAGGACCTCAATGAACGGCATCTCAGCGCCATGGGCGACCCGGAAATCGCCACACGGATCAATTCGTTCGAGATGGCGTTCCGGATGCAAAGCAGCGCGCCGGAGTTGATGGACGTTTCCCGGGAATCGCCCGAGACGCTGAAGCTGTATGGCGCTGAGCCGGGCAAACCCTCGTTTGCGATGAATTGTCTGCTGGCCCGCCGTCTGATCGAACGCGGCGTGCGTTTCGTGCAATTGTTTCACGAGGGTTGGGATCACCACAGCGAAGTCGTCAAGGGTATAAAAGACCAGGCGGGCAAGACCGACCAGGCGAGCGCCGCGCTCATCAAAGACCTCGCGCAACGCGGATTGCTGGAGGAGACGCTGGTGATCTGGGGCGGCGAATTCGGTCGCACACCGATGGTTGAGGCAAACGCGGACTTCGGCAGGAAATGGGGTCGTGACCATCATCCGCAGGCGTTCACCATGTGGCTGGCCGGTGGCGGAATCAAGCCTGGCATCACGATCGGCGAAACAGATGAGTTGGGTTTCCACGTCGTGAAGGACAAAGTGCACGTCCACGACCTGCACGCCACGATCCTGCACCTGCTCGGCTTCGATCACACGAAGCTAACGTTCCGCTTCCAAGGAAGAGATTTCCGCCTGACCGACGTGGCGGGTGAAGTGGTGGAAGAGCTTCTCGCCTGACGCCGACCTGGTTCATCAGAATCGCCGTCCGACGATCAGCTTGAGGATCAGATGGTCCGTGCTGTGCGTCACGCCGACGCCGACGCCGAAGTTCAATTCCCAGTCAGAGGAGAAGTTCAGATCGATCGCCGGCATGACGAGGTGTTCCTGATCGCCTCCCGAGTCGAAATGCGTCACCGGCCCCAGGGAACCGTAATATTCCACGCCCACGGTGACGACTTTCGTCAGGTCATAACTCACTTTGGCGTTCGGTGCGAACTCGAAACCGGCCGCCGAGTTCAGTCCTTTGAGCGATTTTTCCAACGTGGGATTAAAAGACGCGTACCAACGGCCCCATTGCCTGTCGATAATAGGGCGGATTTCCACTGACCAGGTGTCCTCCGAGAACTTGCGCTGCTGGTAGCCGATCTCTGCGGACAGACTGACGCCAACCGGCCAGTGCCACTCGTCCGGGACGCGGATGCGCGGCCGGATGTGATCGCCCACCCACTGCCAGCCGTCGCCTGATCGCGCGCTGCTAAAGAGGTAAAATCCGGTCTCAAACCACGGCGTGAATCCGTGTGTGATCTCCAGTGTCTCGTGAAACGCGTGATCGGTCGGCAGCACGCCGTTCTCCGCCTGTTTCCGGCCGTCCAACGTAAGGTTGCTGTGCAACTCCACCATTGTCTTGCCCTCCGGAACCGTCTCCGAGCCATAAACCTGAATTTCATAATTGTCCTGAGCAAAGAGCCGAAAGGTGATCACGAGCATGGCCGTGGCCAATACAATTGAACGAAGAAAGGAAAAGACGGCGCGGCGTAAGTTCCTTCGTGAATGGTCCATTCGATTGATGCGGCAAATGGAAGCGGGACGCGAATCGCGCGTCAATCTGCAAACGCACGGTTCCGTAATATTATCCCTAAAGTTTTCGCAACTTGCGCAAGCTTTCCGCGGCGCGTAGTGGCACGGGCGAGACGCCATTTGTGTCCGGCATGAGAGGCGCTGAGTTCATAGAAACGCCACGGTGCGGTCACACAATTGTAACTTGTACTTTTGGAACCGTAATGGCTCAATCGCCACGTGCCAAGAACGCCACCAGCGCCAGGGCGGCTCTGCGAGAAGGACCTCGGTCAGTGGAAACCCCTGCGCTCCTTTCGCCGGCATTTGGAAAAAGTCTTCGGCCCGCAACCGACCGGCCCTTCCTGGCAAAATCCAAACCGCCGCCTGGTCGAAGTGGATTATCTGTCGCTCTTTCTGTTCGGCCTGCTCAATCCGGTGGCCCAAACCCTGCGCGGTTTTGCCGAGGCCAGCCGCCTAGATCGGGTGCAAAAGGAAGTCTGTTCCCGGGCCGTGGCGCGCGGCTCCGCCGGGCTGTGGGGAGATCGCGCCTTACCGCGCCGGTTCCTTTTGGCCGCCGATGCTCCAGAGGTGTTTCTCGGTGCGGACAAACAATCGGCCGAGGGCGACGGCGGGTGTGCTGTGACAGAGTTCGTTCAGCGCGTAGCGATGCAGCACATTGAACTTGTCACTCGCTTCCAACGCGACGATTTCGCCGGCCGTGGAGACGCAGAAGAGCCGTCTATCCACCCATACGGGCGAGCCGAAGTAGTTGCCGCCGACGCGCTCCTGGTAACGGATTTCGCCGGTCGGCGCGTGGAGACAGGTCACGATGCCGCTATCGCTCCAGAGCCAGACGAGGTCGCCCATGACGATGCCGGTCGGCACATAAGGCGCGGACTTCTTCATCTGATAGGCCAGCTCGGGTTGTTTGTCCCTGGCGGGATCGCCCGCTTTCACGGCAGTGACAAAGTTACCGCCGCCGCCGCTGCCGCAGGAGCCTAGGATGATGTCACCGGCGATGAGAGGCGAGCTGACCGTTCGCTTGTCGAACGCCTGCTCGTATTCCCAGAGCACTTTGCCGGTGGAGGGGTCGAGCGCAGAGATGCCGTCGGCCTGGCTGTCGAAGATAATCGCGGGCTTGCCGCTTTTGGGCTCCAACACGCAGGGCGTCGAGTAGGCGACGACGGCGCTGCGGCGCGGCGTTTGCCAGAGTGTCTTGCCCGTCCTCGGGTCCACGGCAACGATGAAACTTTCGCCACTGTGCGGGCTGTCCTTTACGAACTTCTGGTCGTCCTGAAAGTTTCCCAGGATTACCCGATCCCTGTAAACGATGGGGGAGATGCCGCAGCCGTGCTGGCTAACGAAGGGGCCGAAGTCGCGTTGCCAGATCGTTTTGCCGAGATGGTCGAGCGCGGTGAGGAAAAAATGCTCCGGCTCGTTCCAGACGACATAGATGCGCTCCGCGTCCACGGCGGGCGTGGAGGAAGCGAAGCTGTTGAACTGATGCCGCGCGAAAGGTGTGAGTGGAAAGTCGCGGCGCCAGGTGAGCTTTCCGTCCTCCGCGCTGAGGCAGAGCACGGAGATGCCGCCGGATTTGTCGCCGGTGCTGGTGAGGAAGATGTGGTCGCTCCAGAGAACGGGCGAGGAATGTCCGGTGCCGGGAAGTTCGACCTTCCAGTTGATGTCGGCGTCGGTGATCCTGGCAGGGACGGTTTGGGCGTGGCTGACGCCGGTACCGTTCGGTCCGCGGAAGCGGGTCCACTCTTGCGCCTCGGCGCGGAGCGCGAAGCGAGTGAGCGCGGCGATAACCAAAGTGGCCGCGAGAATTGCTTTCATGCGCAGTCTGAAAAGGAGTTCAACGCCACTGGATAATTTTGAGCGCGGTTTTCTGCACTGGAATTCGTTTGAAACGGCGAGTGAGGTTGGTCAGGGATTCTTCCACACCGAGGCGTTCGAGACTGGACGCGCCGACAAAGCCGACGCAGTCGGTGTGTTTGTTGATGTAAGCAGCGTCTTCGGGCGCGGCAATCGGGCCGCCGTGGGAGAGAAAGATGAGGTTTTTGCGCACCGGGCGCGCGCCGCCGATGATTCGCTGGATGCGCTTCACCGCTTCGTCCATCGTGACCACCGCCCCCTTCACGCCGATGCTGCCGCCCACCGTCGTGCCGACATGGGCGATGATGACGTCGGCGCCCGCTTCGGCCATGGCTTTGGCTTCCGCTGGCGTCGCGACATAGACGATGGAGAACAAATCCATCTTGCGCGCGAGCGCGACCATCTCGAATTCCTTTTTCACGCTCATGCCTGTTTCTTCGAGGATTTGGCGGAACAATCCGTCCACGATGCAGTGCGTGGGAAAATTATTCACGCCGGAGAAGCCCATGTCCTTGATCTGAAGCAGCCAGTGCCACATGCGCCGGCGCGGGTCGGTGGCATGCACGCCGCAGATGACGGGGATTTCCCCGACGATGGGCAAGACCTCGAACTGACCGATTTCCATCGCCACGGCGTTGGCATCGCCGTAAGCCATCAAACCGCACGTGGAGCCGTGGCCGGCCATGCGGAAACGTCCGGAATTGTAAATAATGATAAGATCGGCCCCGCCGCGTTCGATGAACTTGGCGCTGATGCCGGTGCCGGCGCCGGCGGCGATGATGGGCTGGCCTTTCTTAAGCGTTGTCCGAAGGCGTTCAAGGACTTCTTTGCGCGTGTAAGGATTTCCTTTTCCTGTCCAGGGATTCGGCATGGTCTCGTGTGGTGTGAATTTGCGTGGTTCATGTGGGAAAAGCAATCCTGGAATGGGCAATGTTGGGGGTTGACCGTCGGATGAATTGGAGTAGCCTGACCGATACCTCATTAACCAGTGCAATAGAAAGTTTTTATGAACCAGAACAACAGACCTTCATTGGCCGGGGCGGAGACGCGCCGGAATTTCATAAAAAAAGCCGCGACAGCCGCCGCGGTGGTTGCCGCCACGAACCCGTTCAAAACGCCGGTTTACGGTCAAAGCTCGGCGCCTTCTGCGGGACGGGTGATCGGAGCGAATGATCGGATCGCGGTCGGTTACATCGGCCTTGGCGGCCCTCCGTCGTTGACGGACTGCCCGGCGATGGGTCTGGCCCACGTCAGCAGCCAAAAGAGCCATGCCGCAGAGAACAACATCGTACAGGCCGCCGTCTGCGACCTTTACAAGACGCGCTACGAGCATGCCAGGAGCGAGATCGGCACCAGCGACGTTGTCGGCTACGACGATTACCGCAGGCTGCTGGAGCGAAAAGATATTGACGCGGTCCTGATCGCAACGCACGACCCGTGGCACGCCCAGTGTGCCATCGACGCGATGCAGGCCGGCAAACACGTTTATTGCGAGAAGCCGATGACGCGCTACTTGGGTGAAGCTTTCCAGGTTTATGACACGGTCAAACGGACGGGAAAAGTTTTTCAGGTCGGCTCACAAGGTTGCTCGGCGGCGGCCTGGCACAAGGCGGCGGAGCTGATCCAGGGCGGAAAGATCGGGAAACTGGTTTGGGGCCAGGGCTACTACTGCCGCAATAATCCCAAAGGCGAATGGAATTACAAGATCGACCCTGGCGCAACACCCGAAACGGTCAATTGGAACATGTGGCTCGGCCCGGTTCACAAGAAGGTTCCGTTTAATCCCGACCATTTCTTCCGTTGGCGCAAGTTTTATCCGTACTGCACCGGCTTGTTGGGTGATTTGGTGCCGCACCGCCTGCTGCCGCTGATGCTCGCGACCGGCAGCCCGGAGTTCCCAAAGCGGGTCGTGTGCACTGGAACCAAGCCGGTAGGCACCGACCGCAACACGCCCGGCGCTCTGGAGCGCGATGTGCCGGAGCACATCGAATTGCTCGCGGAATTCCCCAGCGGCCTCACGCTGACCATCGTTTCCAGCACCGTCAGCGCCACCAGCCCGGGCTTTGTGATCTACGGGCACCAGGCCACTTTAAGCATCGGTGACGCAGGCAACAGATTGAATCTGGTGCCGGAACGTCCATTCGCCGAGGAAATCGATCCTCTTCCGTTGGATGGGCTCGAACCGCACGAGGACGTTGGCGTTCACGAGAAAAACTGGTTCGACAGCATTCGCGCCAACAAGAAGCCCAACGCCGACATTGAACTGGCCGTGCGGGCGCAGACCGTCATCAGCCTGGCTGAGATGTCCCAGCGCCTGAACATGACCTGCCTGTTCGACGAGAAGACGCGCAAAATCACGGATGGCTCAGGCAAGGAAGTCAAAGCGATCACCTACGGCACCTTGGAGTTGTCATAAATTGTCCGGCGGCTTAACAGGACGGGGTTTTGCGGGGGAAGACCTGCGAAACCCCGAAATTTTTCTGCGCAGTAGTTTCATGCACACCGTAGCAGTGGCTCGCCACGCCATGGCGACGCGTTTCGAGATTGTTCTCTGCGGCGAGAACGAGGTGTCGCTGCGCGCGGCGGCGGAAGAAGCGCTCGACGAAATCGAGCGTCTCGACGCTCAGCTCAGCCTTTACAATCCAACGAGCGAAATCAGTCACATCAATGCCTGCGCCAGCCATGGCCCGGTGCGCGTCGAGCCGGCGCTCTTTCGCCTGCTGCAACACGCGCAGCGATTGAGCCGGGAAACCGAGGGCGCTTTCGACATCACCATTGCGCCACTGATGCGCTGTTGGGGGTTCATGCGCGGCGCGGGCAAACTGCCGTCGCCGGCGGAAGTGGCCGATGCTCGGTCGAAAGCAGGAATGCACCTGTTGGAATTGAACGAAAATGATTTCACCGTCCGCGCCGCCCGTGCCGGCGTGATGCTCGATTTGGGTGCGATTGGCAAAGGTTACGCCCTCGAACGCGCCACCGAACTGCTCCGGGAAGCGGGCGTGACGAGCGGGCTTCTGCACGGCGGCACGAGCACCGTTTGCGCGATCGGCCCGCCGCCGGATGCGGAGGTTTGGAACGTCGCCATGCCGCATCCTGACTTCGCCGAGCAGGCCGTCGCGTCTGGCGCGGCCCGTTTGAGCGACGCGAGCGGGACAGGAAAAATTCTGGCTATCGTCCCGCTCAAAGACGAAGCGCTTTCCGTTTCCGCTGTCTGGGGCAAAGCGTTTCGGGCCAACGGCAGGGTTTATGGTCATGTGATCGACCCGCGCACAGGCGAGCCGGTCGAAGGCGCGGTGCTGGCGGCGGTGGCTCTGCCCTCTGCCACTGAAACCGACGCGCTCTCGACGGCCCTATTAATCGATGGTCCGGGTGGCCACGAGCGGATCGCCGGGTTGCGCGCCGGCACGCGGACTTTGGTTGTTAGTCGTGGCGAAGGAGCTGGACAGTTTTGCCTGGAAAGCAGAGGAATTCCGCTGACGGATGCGGCCCTCGGAGGGCAGTCAAATCGTGAGGTTTCCCCACAAAATTAACCCTTGCATCCTGCCCGGAGGCGCCTATCTTCGCCGTTTGCCTGAGCGCCGCGTGTGCGGACGCTCGTTGGGGCTGAGAAACGAAAAGTTAACGAACAACCTGACCTTTAACCTCCGTTGCCAACCGCAACGTCTGGTCCGTTAGGCAATGGAGCTTCGTTGGGCGCATTCGCCCCGCCAAGTCTCCCGGCTATGAACGCGAAATAATACACTATGCTTACCATGGAAGAAGCCATGAAGCAGAGCGACAAACGCTTTGCCGCAGGCGAAATCGTCAAGGGCACCATCATTGAAGTACGTCCCAAGGAGGTCCTCGTGGACATTGGTTACAAGAGCGAAGGTTCTGTCCCCGCCAGCGAATTTGAAGACATCAAGACCGTCAGGGTCGGCGACGCAATCGATGTGCTGATTGAGAAACTCGAAGACAAGGACGGGATGGTCGTCCTGTCGAAGGAAAAGGCCGAGTTCAAGAAGAATTGGGACAAAATCCTGACCATTTGCAACGAAGGCGGCACCATTGCCGGCAAGGTCAAGGCCGTTGTCAAAGGCGGCCTGCTCGTCAACATCGGCGTCGAGGCCTTCCTGCCGGCGTCGCAGATTGACATCATTCCGCCCAAAAATTTGCAGGGTTACGTCGGCAACACCTACGATTTCAAAGTTGTCAAAATCAACCAGGACCGCCAGAATATCGTTCTGTCCCGCCGGGAGTTGATTGAGCAGGAACGCAACGAGCGCCGCCAGAAACTGCTCGCCGAAATGACGCCGGGGGACATCCGCAAGGGCACGGTCAAGAACATCACCGACTTCGGCGCGTTCATCGACCTCAACGGTCTCGACGGCCT
>QHNT01000274.1 GCA_003218515.1 Verrucomicrobiota bacterium
CGCACACCTCCACCTCCAGATCAAATTCGGACCCGCTTCGGCGCAGGCCGCGAGTCGCATAATGCGTGGGAGCGGCCTCGCTGTTCGCCCGGCGCCGCATGTCTTCCCGAACGAATTCCCTGTGCGACGCCGCGATAAGTTCCAGCACCGATGTTCCCAACAGTTGTTCCGACCGGCCATAGCCAAACAATTTCAAGTAAGCGGGATTCACCATCACATGATTTCCGGCTTTCGACACACAAATGGCATCGACCGAGTTGTCAAAAATGGCCTGCAGCTTAGTCTGGCTTTCCCGCAACGCCTCCGCCGTCCGTTTGTGCTCCACAATTTCTGCCAGGAACGCGTCGTTCGCGGCGGCCAGTTCCGCCGTGCGTTCCTGAACCCGTTCTTCCAACTCGCAGCGCGCCTTGGCCAGTTCGGCGGTGCGCTCCTTGACTCGCAGCTCCAACTCGCCATGCGCTGTTCGCAGTGCTTCCTCGGCTCGCCTGCGGTCCGCGACGACCGCAGCAACCGCCACGGCCGTAATACCGACCACCCCCATGAACGACTGCAAAAAAATGAGCGACTCGTTCTGCGAGTCTCTCACAAAGGGTCCGTGGCCGTGCAGCGTCCCCCAGATTGCAATCCCCGAAAGCACACAGGTCACTGTCACCGTTTCACGCTCCCCAAGCCGGAACGCCGCCCAGATCAGCGGTGGAATGCACAGAAATGAGAGCGGATAACTTTTGACTCCGGCAGGCAGCAACCCAGCGAAGACGACTTCACAAACCAGGAACAAAACCACCAAAAATAGAGCGGCTTCAACCGCCTTGGCCCGGCTCCATCGCAAGCGCGGTTTCGCGCTCCAGAGGATGAAAAACGGGGTCACGATCAGGGCGCCGACGGCGTCCCCCAACCACCAGGTCAGCCAGATAGCCCCGTAGTTGGACCCGGTGGCAGAGCCGCCCAGCGAAAGGCTGGCCACACCGATTGTGGCGCTCACCGCTGTGCTCGCCGTCGCGGCCAGCACCGCAAATTTGAAAACAGTTCGCGGGTGATCGAAGGCCGCCCGGCCGCCGGCGAATCTGTTCACCAGGCACGCGCCCAACAATGCTTCCAGGGTGTTGCCGGCGGCGATGCCGAGTGAGGTCACAACCGAGCCAGCCGTCGTGATGTTCACCAGGAAAGCTCCCAGAAAAATCACAGGCCAAACGCGATACCCAAGCATGAGTAGGCCCGCGAGAGCGATTCCCGTGGGCGGCCATACCGCCGTCGCGTTCGCATGGACGAAGGCCAACCTCAGGCCAAGCTTGCCCGCGACGAAGTAAACGGTCAGCAACACCAAGAGGGCTCCAAGACTTTCCGACCTCCGTGCAAAAGGACTTTCGCTTTTTGTCACTTGCACAACCTCAGTGTTGGGAAAAGCTCATCGCCGGGTTACGATGGGGGAGAGGGTGGCCTTCAGGCCGGGTGAGGGGAATACCTGCCGAGTTGCGCCCCTACACCGCCGCATCCGCTAACCATATACGCTTTCAAAAACATGCGACCCGGAACCGTATAAGAGCGCAATCGATTTGGCTTGTTTACACCGCCCTCGGGCGCCATCCTATCAGCTGTCAGTCCGGCACAAGCGATTTGAGTGTTCTAAAAAATTTTATGGCCACGCAGACAAATACGACCAATCTGAAAACGCCACTCCAAAATCTCGAGGAGTGGGAGGATTTTTTGAAAGAACGCTATCCGGAAGTGCCGGAGAAAACCGGAGCCTTCAACCCCGGCAAAAAAAAGGAAGAATTTCGCAACTACGAAGCCACCGCGCGGCCCACGGTGCGGGAATTCTATCGCCTGAACCATCGCTATCAGACGTTTGATTTCGTGCAGTCGAAGAAACGCGAATTTTTGTCGCTCGACCGTCGGAAAATGGGGATTTGGGAGGCGATGGAGTTTTTGAACACGCTGGTGGACGACAGCGATCCCGACACCGACTTTTCTCAGCTCGAGCATTTGTTGCAGACCGCGGAACAAATCCGCAAAGACCGCCATCCGCGCTGGTTCATCCTCACCGGGTTGATTCATGACCTGGGGAAAATCCTTTGCCTGTTCGGCGAACCGCAGTGGGCGGTGGTGGGCGACACTTTCCCTGTCGGTTGCGCCTGGTCGGAGCAAATCGTTTTCCACGGGTTTTTCGCCGACAACCCGGACAGCCGTGAGCCGAGGTATCAAACCCGGCTCGGCGTTTACGAAGAAGGCCGCGGTCTCGACCAGGTTCAGATCTCCTGGGGCCACGACGAATACTTGTACCAGGTCGTGAAGGATTATCTGCCTGAAGAGGCGCGCTACATGGTCCGCTACCACTCCTTTTACCCGGCGCATCGCGAGGGCGCTTACACCTACCTGATGAACGACGGTGACAAGGCCATGTTTAAATGGGTTCGAGCCTTCAACCCTTACGACCTTTACACCAAAAGCCACGAACGACCAAATGTGAGCGAACTGCGGCCGTTCTACGAAGAGTTGATCGCCGAATATTTCCCGGCTCAACTGCGCTGGTAGGTTTCCAACTCGAACAAAATCCGCAGCGAACACCTGGGGTCCAGATTTGGCTTTCCACTTAGCCCTGACGCTGCTAAAAATTGCCGCCGTGAAAAGGACAAAACTTTTAATCGCCCGGCTCATATTCTCAATTCTGTGTCTCTCCGCGTTGTCCATTTCAACCACGCTGGGCGACGACACGCGTGCCGGCGCCGCCGCTCCAAAACCGGTCAATGACGCCACAGAGCCGAAGAAAGAAGCCCCGGAACCAAAGAAGGAAAGCGCCGAACCTGCGAAAGAGGACGCCGAGGCGAAGCTGCTGAAATTGTTTCAGGAAGAAAAGCCCATCACCAACAGCCTTGGCACGGTGATGGTGTGGTTGCCCGCCGGTTATCGTGTCGCTCAATATGAAGTCACCCAAGCCCAATACGAGCAGATCATGAAGGACAACCCAAGCAAATTCCCCGGCCCGCAGTATCCCGTTGACAGCGTGACGTTGAGCGAAGCGAGCCAGTTTTGCAAGAAACTCACCGACGGAGAAATTGAAGACCACAAACTGCCCAAAGGCTACTCTTATTCTCTTCCCTCGGAACAACAATGGGAGTACTACGTGGATGAGGCCGACTTGAAGCAGGCCGTGACCAGTTACTACGGCGATCGCAAGAACCCGGAAAGCGTGGGCCTGTTTCCACCCAATCAATTCGAGCTTTACGACACGCGAGGCAACGTTTGGGATTTGTGCAACGACAACGTCGCCCGCGGAGGGTCGTGGCGCAGCTATGATGACTACGTGTTCATCCCGTTCCGTTACGTGGCGGAACCAGACAAGAGGTACGACGACGTCGGCTTCCGCGTCGTGCTGCAAGGAGAAGGTGGCGTCGTCCAGCCGAGCGCGCAGTCGCCAGGCAAGTAGCGGAGAAATTCACTTCGACCCGGTTGGCGAACACAGTCAGGATGGTGCGCGCTGCAGGATTTGAACCTGCGACCCCCAGTGTGTGATACTGATGCTCTACCGCTGAGCTAAGCGCGCTTTGGAGGCCGAAAAACCGATGAGAACTGGTGGTTTTTATAGTCTTCCTGCCATTTGTGGCGCGTCGGAAAGTGCTCCATTCGTCAACCGCTTTCAAGCAAAAATGATGCAGAAAGGTGTTCGCTGCGCTTAGAAACAGGCGGCCGTGCGTTCAAACGCACACCCTCTTCGATAGGTGGCGGCATGAGATGTGCGGTTTTTGACACGCATGAATGGTGATAGCTTGGGATGTCCGGTGTGCGGTGGAATTATGAATCGGGTGAAAGTGTTGCCGAACAAATTAGTGCGGTTCACATGCACCTGCGGTCACTGTGAAGATGTGAAGGAAAACAAGCCATCGCGTCGCGACCACGAACGGAAACCTCTCGCCGTCGAAGGCTTCCACGAATTGCCGTGATGCCTCCAGTGAAGAAATTCACACGCTTAGTCGACTTTCGTGGGCAGAGAGCCAAGAAAACCGACCAGGTCGTCGGCCACAGCATTCAGCGCTTCCGAAGCCGCCTCTTTTTCCGCCCGCCGCAAGGCTAGCAGGGTAGGGCGCGTCACTCCGTGCGCGCCGCTCGGGGAACGGATTCGAGTCTGCGGCGCGCACGGAGTGACGCGCCCTACCTGACATGCATCGAAATTTCTTCGTCACTCGTCGTAATCTCATAGGCTGCCGCTCTCCATCTCTGATTTCTCTCATCAGCGTTGTTGTTGCCGCCGGGCCAATTCCCTGCTAGCGTGCCACGCAGTGAGACCAAAACGATTCTTCGCTGCTCTGTTACCGGGCTTTTTGCTTGTCACCCATTCATACGCGCAGCCAACACAGTTGATGATCGAACGCAACTCCGGCCCTGCCAGGCTGGGCGTCATCGGTGAAGCGAACCACGACTACGTGCTGGAAGTCTCCGCCGGTGATATCAGTTCCAATGGTTGGCAGCCGCTGATCACCGCGACATTGACGAACTCGCCTTTGATGTGGTTTGACTCGGCCTCCGCACTTATGCCGCAGCGCTTCTACCGCGCAGTGAAACTGACCGACCCCGCCTCTCCCGTGGTTGCGCCGGATTTTCGTCTGATTGACCATCTGGGCCGCTCGCGCGAACTCAAGTATCACCTCGCTGACACGAACGTCCGTTCCATTGTGCTCATTTTCGCCGGCAACGACTGCGGCAAAGTCCTGGAAATGGTCTCGGCCATCAAATCGTTGCGCGACCAGTTCGGTCCTCAAGGCGTCCTGTTCTGGATGGTGGACGCCAACGCCGCGGACAACCGCTCCAACATTGTCGCCGAAGCCAACGCGCGGGGGATTGACCTGCCCATCCTGCACGACCGGGCTCAACTGGTCGCGCGCGAGTACGGCGCCCGAACAACGCCCGAGGCCTTCGCTCTGAAGAAAGTTTCCGACCCCTGGACAACCAACTGGGCCGTCTTTTATCGCGGCGCGATTGACGATCGCGTCGGTCCATCGCCGACCAGCACCACGCAATATTATCTCGCGAACGCGCTCACCGCTCTGCTGGTCGGGCAGCCGGCCGCGATCACCAGCGCCAGGGCCGACGGTTGCACCATCACATTCAATCCGCCACAAAACGCCGCCTATTCATCGGACATCGCGCCGCTGCTTCAGGCAAGGTGTGTGCAATGTCATAGCCCGGGTAACATCGCGCCCTGGGCGATGACGAACTACGACATCGTTCAAAGCTACGCGGGATTGATCAAAGACAACGTCCTCAACGGTGAAATGCCGCCGTGGCACGCCGATCCGTTCTACGGCTCCTTTGCCAATGATTTTTCGTTGACACCACAGGAGGCGGCGATGCTGGTGCAGTGGATCAACGACGGCGCGGCCCGCGGCAGCGGTCCGGATCCGCTCGCCGCCACGCCGCCACCGCCGACGAACTATCCGTTCGCCTGGCCTGCGTCACTAGGCCAACCGGATTTAGTGCTCTCCATCCCCGCGCAAAGCATCCCGGCCACCGGCATCGTTGACTACCGGTACCTTAACGTCACCACGACCTTTCCGACGGATGCGTGGATTCGCGCGGCGGTAATCCGCCCGGGAAACAGAAAGGTGGTCCATCATTCCCTGGTCTTTTTTGGATCGGACAGTTTCTTCAAAGGGCTGTTGGGCTTTTTTGCCGGGTATGTTCCCGGTTACGATCCGGTCGCGTTTCCCGAAGGTACGGCGAAGCTTTTGCCCCAGGGAACCGTGCTGCAATTCCAGATGCATTACATCACGACGGGGCAGGCGGAAACCGACCAGACTGAAATCGGCCTTTATGTTTCACCGACTCCGCCGACTTACGCGCTGCAAACCAAATCCGCTCCGAACACCGGTTTCAGCATTCCGCCCGGTTCCTCCGAAAGCGTGGCGACGGCAAGTTACACCTTTAATACCAACGTCCGGCTTTACGAGATGGCGCCGCACATGCACCTGCGCGGGTCGTGGTTCCGTTATGACGCGCTGTATCCGGACAACACAAGGGAAATCCTGTTGTCCGTGCCGCACTACGAGTTCCACTGGCAGACGCTCTACCGGCTGGCGCAACCGAAGTTCCTGCCGGCAGGCACGCAATTGATCTGCACCGGCGCCTGGGACAACTCCACTCAGAATCCGGAAAACCCCGATCCCACAGCCACGGTCACGTTCGGCGAACAGACGTTCAACGAAATGTTCATCGGCTATTTCAACTACGCCCAGGTCCCGTAGTGTCCCTCCGGCCGCTCCCTTCAATCAACGCAGTAGCAGCCAGTCAAAGCTTGGCGGTGGGTAGAGGGCTTGGTTAACTCCGCGCCGTGTTTTCCGCAAAAGCATTCCTTGCCGGTTTTGGTGCGCTCAGTCCGTGGATGCTGCTGGCCTCGTTTATCGCTTCGTCGTTTCTGCTGATCTGGCGGCTGGAACACATGACCGAAACCGGCGTGGAAGGAACAGTCCTGGGCACCCTCGTCATGCCTTACTGCTCCGGCATCGGCAACTTGATCTTCGTCTTTTTCGTTTATACCACCGGCCAGCCCGCCGCGGAAGTGATGACGAACTGTCTCGTCAACAACATCACCAACATGACTCTGATGATCGGCCTGCCCGCCATTTTCTGGGGCATGAGAATCATCCCCAAACCCGGTGCCAAGGCGAAACAAAAAAGAAGAAACAACAAAAACGAGCAGGGGCACCGCAACAACCGCCTGTCCCTGCAACTGACGCTGAGCGCCGTGTTGTTCTTCACCGGGGCAGTCTGGGCGTTGGCACGCGATGGCAAACTCGACCGGAGCGACGGGCTGGTGCTGGTCGGGCTGTTCCTCTTCTGGCAATGCTTTCACGTCTTCGACGTTCTGAAGACCAAGGTGCGAAAGAACAAGTCATGGAGCTGGTTGCTCGTCGTGGATTTTATTCTGTTGCTCATCGGCGCTTACGGCACCTACGTCAGCATCGACGGACTGGTCACCTGGATATCCAACATTCACACCGGTTTCATCAGCGCGAAATATCTCGGCTGGCTCAGCGGTTGGCTGATGGTGCTGCCGAACGGACTCCTGGCACTTTACTACGGTTGGAGACGCCGCCCCGAAGTCGTTTACGCCTCTCAGGTCGGTGACGGGCACATTTGCATCCCTCTGTGCGTCGGACTCTCCGCGCTGATGACGGACATCCCCCTTCCGCCATTTTTTCAGGCCGGCGCACTGATTCTGGTCGGCGCGACGCTGATTCACCTCCTGTTCGTGAGTGTGTTCGGTCAACTCCCTCGCTTTATCGGCTGGATTTTGACCGGGGCGTACGCATTCTTCCTCTACCGAGGATTGTTCAGTTAGAGCAGGACGGCTTACATCGGAAACACCAGCGGATCGGACCGGAACCTGTCGCTCAATTCAACAAACGGCACCTGCGCGCTCAGCCAGAGCGGATCTTTCGTGAGGGAATTCATCGATTGCGCTGTGTTGTTGCAAATCAGATAAAGCCCGTCGCCCACAACCAGAAAGGCCTCGACCTTTGTGCCGACGCCATGACGGGCAAATTCAAAGTCGCCAATCTCCTGCTGGTTGCTCAACAGCTCCGCGCGGAGCTCCTGCACATCCGTCGAAAAGTTCTTTTGAAAATCGTCTTTCCGCGGACCGAGGTAGGACAGGATTTTGATTTTGTGTTGCATCAGCGACACAATCGCCCACTCGTCGAACACGGTTTTCTTGTAAAGCTCGTTCATCCGGTTGGCACAGCCGCGGATCAGTTGGTTGGCTTCGTCCAGCGTCATAATCAAGTCACTTCGTCGGTTCGGTGAAAGCAAAACAAGTTTGCTGTTGGGAGACAAGTGAATTCACGACCTGGCGCTCCCAATTGAGGATTCAATCGGGCTTTCTTACGGCCGTGTCGCGCTGCGCCCAGGCCGGGTCGGAGTTCGGATAATCCAGGTTGTAATGCAGCCCGCGGCTCTCCAGACGCATCAGCGCGGAGGTCACGATGAGCTCGGCGACGGTCGCGATGTTGCGCAGTTCCAGCAGATCGCTCGTGACGATGAAGTCCCAGTAATACTCCCGTATCTCTTCCTGGAGGTGGACGATGCGTTTCTGCGCGCGTTGCAGACGTTTGTTGGTTCGCACGATACCGACATAGTCCCACATCAACCGCCGGATCTCGTCCCAGTTGTGCGAGACCACCACCAGTTCATCCGCGTCCGTCGCATGACCGGATCGCCAGGGCGGGATTTTGGAGTCAACCGGATGCGCCGGGTGCGCAAGCACTTTCATCGCCGCGCGATGAGCGCAGACCAACGCTTCGAGCAACGAGTTGCTCGCCAGCCGGTTCGCGCCGTGTACTCCGGTGCAGTGATGTCGATCCCGTAACGCAGACAGGTTTGATAGATGTTCGGAAAACGCTCGGTAACGAACTGCGCCGGTTTGTGTGTGATGTCGAGCAACACGTGGTCGGCGCCGCTCTTTTTCATCTCGCTGTCAATGGCGCGGGCCACCACGTCGCGCGGCGCGAGGGATTTCAACGGATGATATCTGTCCATGAACTCCACGCCTTCGACGGTCTTGAGGACGCCGCCTTCGCCGCGGACGGCTTCACTGATGAGAAATGACTTTGCCCGGGGATGATACAGGCAGGTCGGATGAAACTGAACAAACTCCATGTTCGCGATGGCCGCGCCTGCGCGATAAGCCATCGCCACACCGTCGCCGGTCGCGATGTCCGGATTGGTGGTGTAGAGATAAACCTTGCCGCAACCACCCGTGGCCAGCAGAACGGAGCGCGCAGCAAAAGTCTCGACCTGGCCAGTTCTTCTATCCAACACGTAAACACCCACACAACGGTTCACGTAGCGCGCGCTTCCAGCCTGCTCCTTTTTTCCCGCGACAACAGAAGCGGAACCTGCGTCCGGGTTCTGAACATTTGCCGCCACCGATTGGACGGGCGGGACGCCCGTTCCACCTTGTTCCAGCTTCTGCGTGGTAATCAGATCGATGGCAATATGGTTTTCAAAGATTTCAATGTTCGGCCGCTGAGCGATGGCCGAGAGCAACGCGCGCTCAATTTCCCGGCCGGTGACATCCTTGGCGTGCAGAATGCGACGCTTCGAGTGTCCCCCTTCCCTGCCCAGGTCCAGCTCGCGAGCGCCGTTCGGTCCCGGGCCTTCCCGCTCGGAAAACTTCATTCCCAACTCGATCAATTCGGCGATTCGCTCCGGCCCTTCCTGAACAATTGTCCGGACCACTTCCTCTTTGCAGAGTCCCGCGCCCGCTTGCAGCGTGTCACGCACGTGCAGCTCGAACGAGTCCTCCTTCGAGGTGACCGCCGCGATGCCGCCCTGGGCATAGTTCGTATTCGATTCGGCGCGGTTTTTCTTCGTGATGATGGCCACGCGCCCGTGCGACGCGACTTTCAGCGCGAAGGTCAAGCCCGCGATGCCGCTGCCGAGGACGAGAAAATCGAATTGCTTCATTCGTCAATTATCCCTGCGTTATTCGTTAAAGTGTTAACCGGTTGAATCGTGACGGCTCAAGATTACCTCGACGATTTAGCGTTTTTAACGATTCAACGACTCACAGTCGCCCATTATCAATCAACCTCGTCTTTCCCACAAACACCGCCAGCGCGATATGCGCGCCGGGTTGCACATTCGCCGCCGGCTGAAGTGTTTGCGGGTCGAAGAATTCGATGTAATCCACGCGCGCGGCCGGACGAGTTTCAATCAGCCATTTCAATTCGGCCTTCAACCGGCTCGAAGGGATAGCCTCTTTCGAGGTCCGCACCGTTTGTCGGGCCAATTGGATTGCCTGCCACAATGCCACGGCTTGTTCGCGCTCCTCCGCCGACAAATATTTGTTCCGTGAGCTCAGGGCGAGGCCATCGGCTTCGCGAACGGTCGGCGCGACGACAATTTTCACCGGAAAATGCAAGTCGCGCGCCATCCGTTTCACCACCGCCGCTTGCTGAAAATCCTTCGCGCCGAAAACGGCTACGTCCGGCAGAACGATGTTGAGCAGCTTCGCTACGACCGTCGTCACGCCGCGAAAATGCGTGGGCCGCGATTCGCCTTCCATCCCGCGCGACAGACCTTCCTCGACAACGTAAGTGCTGAAACCTAGTGGCACGTGTGTCTCGCCCGTCTGTTCCGGGTGCAAACTCACGGGCGAGACGCCCGTGCCAGTATACATCTGCTTGTCCCCGGGCACGAACAACACGTCCACGCCGGCGTCGCGGCAGAGTTTTTTGTCACGCGGCAGGTCGCGGGGATAATTGGCGAGGTCTTCGGTGGGCGCGAACTGTGTCGGGTTGACGTAAATGCTCACCACCATCGTCGACACCGAAGTCACGATTCGCATAACGGCAAGTTAGCGGCGGGAGCAAGATTCTGTCGAGCCGTCAGACGGTCGCCGGGCGCGAGCGGAGGCTCGTAGCGCAGCCATCCTGGCTGCGAGTTCTGCGGGCATCCTTGCCCGCAGAACCCTTGGGCGGCGGTGATGCCGCCCGAACCGGCAGGCGAGACGCCTGCCCTACGTTGTCAGCGTCGCGGTTCATGGCTCCGATACGCGTCCAACTTTTGCAGATCCTCCTATCCATGACCCGAGTGGGGCGAGACTCCGTCGAGCCCTAATTTCTATCCATTAGAGACCAGGGTTCGACGGAGTCTCACCCCACCGTTCGCGGGCGCAAGGCAGGTGAAAATTCAGGGAGTTGTCACGGAAGAACCATCACGCGGTAAAAACGCTTCGCCGCAGCTTGGGTCGTGCTGTCGAGCTTCAGGCCCGTTGCGCTGGCGGCGACGACATCGCCGGGAAGGTCCGTCCAGTCCTGGTCTTCGATTCCGTTTTTGTATTGCACGCGATACGTTCGTCCGGGCACGGCGTTCCAGAGCACCACCAAACTATCGACGGGGTTTGAACTCGAAAGCGTAAACGCGCGGAAGATGGAAGCGTTTTCCGTCGGGTTTGTCCCCGCCCGAAACTCGGCCAAATCGCTGAGGCCGTCACCGTCAAAATCACCGCTCCCGTCGCGAGACAAATCGCCGAAGTAAGCCATCTCCCAATCGTCCGCCATGCCGTCCCCATCCGCATCTCCGGCACTCAGTCGAAATACAAAGATGTCCTTGGCCTCGTTGAAATCTCCAACCGTAAGGTCGGAAGAATAACTTTCAAACACGACCACATTGCCGTCCGCGCTCAGGACGGGATTGGCCGACAACCGGTTGCTGCTGGCTGAGCCGTTGAAATTGACACTCAGCAACAGCGTCGTTCCCGCAACCAGATCGCGGAGGAAAACGTCCGTGAACCCATTGGTGTCATTCGCCACTAGGTCGGAAGCCTGGCTCATGAAAACAACGTAACGACCATCGGGACTGATGAGTGGCGACGTGGATTTGCCGTTGCCGCTTTTGCTCCCGTCGAGGTTCACGCTGGCCAAGGCAACCGTGTTTGAAATCCGATCAAGAACGTAAATATCGGCAAGCCCGTTGGTGTCGTTGCCTGCCAGAACACTGGTGCTTTCGAATGCGATGAACCGGCCATCGGCGCTCACCGAAACCGCGGAAGCGCTGGTTACAATCAAGTCAACGGTGTGCAACGTCAGGTCGCAGAGGTAAAGGTTGGTTTGATTGAGAAACGCCGTGAAGTGCCCATCAGCGCTCAGCGCGGGCTGCCTGGCCCGATTCAATCCGCCGCCGTTGATCGAACCGCTGACGAGGATATTGCTCCTGGTCGCGGCGTCCCAAAGAAACAGGTTTGTGCCGAACACGATGTTCGTGACCAGATCAGTCGCGCTGCTCAGGAAAACCACGCGCGCGCCGTCGGCGCTAATCAAAGGATTCCAGGACAGTTTGTTGCCTCCGGCATTGCCTGCTTGATTGAGGCTCACCGGAACATTCGTGTCTTGGGTCAAGTCGCGAAGGTAAACCTGGCCGAGCGAACTGTTCGGAATCGCCGGGTCGGGCCAGGAACTTTGGAAGGCCAAATAACGGCCATTCGCGCTCCAGACCGGCGTCGCGGGGGCGCCGGGCTTGTTAGTCGGACTGACGCTGGTGATGAACCAGTTCGTGTGCTCAACCCGATCGTAAACGCACAAAGTAAATTGATTGTTCAGGCCGCTCACCAATGGAGGGTTCAGCCCGTTGGTTGCCACCTCGGTTCCCACGACCGCTTCAAAGGCGACCCGTCTGCCGTTTCCGCTGATCGCCGGTAGGCGCGCTGGCGCGAGGCTGAAGAGCATCGCCGGCGTCGACCCGCCGTTCCCGCCGCGCGCATCCAACAAAAAATTCGCGTTGAGCCACTCATTCGATCCGGTGATCAAATCCCGCACAAAGACATCGCTCGTGCCGTTGGTGTCGCCGATGGTCAGGTTGGACGCAAAACTTTCAAACGCGATGAAACGACCATTGGCGCTCATTGAATTGGGGGTCAACTGGCTCATGGCGTTGCCGGTGAGCGAATCCAAAAGGGAATCACGGCGGGAAATCAATTCGACTAAATCATTCGCCAGTTCGCGCGCGAAGATGTTCACAACGCCGCGGGCACTGTTCGCCAACTGGTCGCCGGCCGCAGCTTGAAACGCGACGACCTGGCCATCCTCGCTCAACGCCGGGAACCGGGCGGAACCGACCCGCGTGCGCGTGCCGGTAGCTTGATCAAAAATATACGTGCCTGGCAGATAAGTAAAAGTCGTCGAACCGCTTTCGCTGGAGCCGCCCTTTGGCGCGGTGATCGTTTCGTCGCTGCCTTCGCTCTGGAAGACAATCCAGCGACCATCGCGGCTGATCGAAATCGGCAAGGCGCTGCGTTCATTGCTCGTCGTCGTCCAGTTGGTGAAGGTCACCGAATCGCCGTTGGTTTGACCGGAGTGTAAACTTGCCAAAATGGTTGTGCCCATTTGCAAATCGCGCACGAATACATCCAACGCCGGAACGGCGCTGGTTGGAAGATTATCGTCACTCACCAGATCATTCGCCAGACTCTGAAACGCGACGTAACGGCCATCCGCGCTGATGACCGGCCCGAACGAACTGTTCGTGGGGTTAAACCCGCCCGTTTGATTCACGCTCACCAAAGCGGTCGTTCTCGCCACCAGATCGCGCACGTAAACGTTGCTTGTCACGAGCAGATTATTGACGACGAGATTGTTGGCCGGGCTTTGGAAGGCCACATATCGCCCATCGGCGCTCATGGCTGGGTTGCTGGAGTTGTTATTGGCGGAGATGCCATTCGTGGCGACACTGACCAGGATGTTGGTGCGGTTCAACAAATCCCGCACAAAGACGTCGCTCTTTTGGTTGTTGTCGTTAGCAATCAGATTGCTGGCGGCGCTGGTGAAGGCCACCCAGCGCCCGTCGTCACTGATCCGCGCCGTGTCGGCAAAGACCGGTCCTCCGCCCAGCGCGCTGGCAGAGCCAAAACGATCGCGCGTGACCAACGTCGTGACACCGGAAACCAGGTCGCGAACAAACAAGTCACTGGCGTTGTTGAGATCGTTCAAAGCGAGATTGCTCGCCCGGCTCTCGAACAGAACAAAGCGTCCGTCGGGAGTCATCACTGGCCAGGACGAAGCCTGATTGCCCGGCGACACGCCGTCGAGTGAAACGCTCACGAGTATCGTCGTGCCGGCGACGAGATTGCGCACGAAAATGTCCGAAGCATTGTTGGTGTCGTTCGCGACGAGATCGGTGGCCGAGCTTTCAAAGGCGACAAACCGCCCATCCGCGCTGATGGAAGCGGCCAGGGAACCACCGTTCCCGCTGCGCGTGCCGTCGCGGTTCACGCTCACCAGAATCGTTTTGCCGAGGGTTCGGTCCCGCACGAAGACGTCAAACGTGCCGTTGCTGTCGTTGCGAACCAGATTGTCCGCACGGCTAACGAAAACGACGAGGCGCCCGTCCGCGCTAACGCCGGCGTCGTGGCAATCGGCCGCCGCGCTTTCAACAGTGACGGCGGGAACGGGGACTGTTTGCGCCGCGCGGCCATTTTGGCCGGCGCCGAGCCACACCAGCGCGAGCAGAGCAACCGCCAACATTACTTGTGGTTTAAAGAAGCTTTTCATTGAAGTGATGCCGGCAGGAAGATTTGTCGTTAGACTCAATGCAGATAGGTGGTAACGCTTTGAAGCCAGGCGACGTCAAGGTTGCGCGGCGAAGAAACATTCAGGCTCAGGCTGTTATTGTAGTGCGGGGGCGGAGTAGTGCGTGGATCAACCCACTGGCGGTACCGCACACTCCCGTCCGCGAAGCTCAGATTGGCGCCGAGATAGTGGTAGGCTGCGGGATAGTCAATGATCCGGGTCGCGGGTCCGGTACTGACCATGTCAACATACAACATTCCGTCGTTGATGCTGTCGGGGTGTTCTTCTATGAACACGAAAGTTTGATCGGGCTGGCGAACCTGGGAACGGTTCGTCGCCATTTGAAACGCGCCGGTCGGGCTGCCTATCCATCCGGAAGCGCCGTCTCCAATCCAGGCGTTCATTGAATAGCTTCGTACCCGCAACTGGCCCCGAACCGAGCTCACATCGTCAGGGCAGTGGTAAATCTCCACCGCCTTGTTGTACGGATACAACTTCGCCTGCGTGATTTTCGACAGGTTTGTGGCATCTGTGCCTGAATAATCCAGGAACCCGGTCACCCAATTGTTCGTCACTGGGAACGGGTCCGACCGATTCGGCGCCAGTCTGCCGAGATTGTCGTCCGCATACATCAGCCAGGAAAGGGCCAGCCGGCGCAGATTGTCCGCGCACAAGGCGCGATGTGAATTGCCTTTGTTATGCGCGAAGGCGGAGATTTGCAGGAGAAGCAGCAAAGACAAAACCCCAAGAGCCATCAACAGATCAGAGAATGAAAAACCGGCCGCCGCTTTTTGCCAGCCACTGCCGCGCACGAACAATTCCTGTGATTCAGGAAGAATCCTCATGAGCGTGCCGTTTCGGTGAAAGCAATTCGGTGGATAGCTCATTTGCGGCAAGTACTCACACTCTTCAGCCAGGTGACGTCCGGGCCTCTGATGGGTGGGAAGATCGGACCGATGGTTGCTGGTATGTTGAGCCATTGGTGATAGACTACGCTGCCGTCAGCAAAACCGAGATTGGCGCCCGAATAGTGGTAAGACGCGGGATCGTCAACCAGGGAGGCCGACGCGGACATATCAACGACGAATAATCCGTCGTTGATACTGGCCGGATGCTCTTCGATAAAAACAAACGTCTGGTCCGGCTGCCTGATCCGGGACCGATTGGTCATGATTTGGAAGCCGCTGGTCCACTCGGATGTCCCATCACCCACCCAGCCGTTCATCGAATAACTCCGGATGCGCAACTGGCCGCGGTAAGCGCTGAGATCGTCCGGGCATCGATAAATCTCCACCGCCTTGTTATAGGGGTACAACTTTGCCCCGGTTATCATGGCCACGTTTGTGTTGTCAGTGCGGCTGGCAAAGTCGAGCCAGCCAGCAACCCAATTGTTGGTGATTGGGAACGCGTCCGACCCATTCGGCGCCAGCCTGCCGCAATTGTCGTCGCCGTACATGAGCCAGGAAAGAGCCAGGCGCCGCAGGTTGTCTGCGCAGAGAGCGCGATGGGAATTGCCTTTGGTGTGGGCCAGTGCCGAGAATTGCATCAAAGCCAGCAACGTCAACACTGTCAGCATCGCCAACAGATCGACACGCGAAAATGCCGCGTCTTGTCCCTGGGAACGTGAGACCCCACACTTCACCTTGGCTCCTGACATGACTACGTATTGATTGGAAGGCTTATACCCTGAACCTCCTCGCTTCGCAAGCCAATTTAAAGTCACCGGCCCGATGCGGGCGTATCTTCAAAGTACCACCGTGAGTGACTGGCGTGCGATGGAACGCGGGGCTTGGAAGCCCCGCGAACTTGCAGCCGGGACGGCTGTGCTACGTAGCGCAGGCCTCCGGCCTGCGAGTTCCGGCGGCTTCCAGCCGTCCGGTTCGGTGGTGCTGCCGTCCGATGCGCCCAAACAAAAACGCGAAGGCTTTTGACCTTCGCGTTTTCAGCGCGATGAAAATAGCGATGCTATTTTTGAACGAACTGAATGCCCGTGCCTCGCGGCATTTCGTCCGCACATGGCTGGTTGGTAGGCGCGTCGGGCGCCCGCTCATTCGGCGCCACCAGTTTGTTCGCCAGCAAATATGTCTCAACTTCATCCCCGCTGATGTCCGCGCACCGCACGCACGCCGTTGCTCCAGCCGCACGATGGTTTCAGATAGGCAATGATTTTCGGTTTGTTCATAGTTTTCAAAATTCCGCCCATAAACTGCCATAGTCCGGTCGTTTGGCAATACTTTCCTTTGCCGGTTAATTCCCTCCGCCTCGGCGGCTGCGCGGAACCAGTTTCCGATTGCGGATTACAGATGACCGATTGTTAAATCCGTCATGCCGCTGAACGTCTTGATCGTCCCTGACAAATTCAAGGGCACGCTTACGGCTCAGGCCGCCGCCGAATTGATTGCCGAGGGATGGCATGAGGCGCGCCCTCAAGACAAACTGGAACTGTTGCCCATGAGCGACGGGGGCGACGGTTTTGGCGAGGTTCTGAGCCGGCTGTTGGATGTGCAAGAGCAAACGATTGCGACTCTGGACGCGGCGCACAGCCCGCGGGAAGCAAAATGGTGGTGGGACCCGAAGGCCAGGACCGCGATCATCGAATCGGCCAAAATCATCGGGCTGGCACTCCTGCCTCCCAACAAATTTCATCCGTTCGATCTGGACACCTACGGTTTGGGGGCCGCGCTGCAGTCGGCCGCCGACATCGGCGCGAAGCACTGCCTAATGGGCATCGGCGGCAGCGCCACCAACGACGGCGGCTTTGGCCTCGCGCGCGCGCGCGGGTGGATTTTTCTGGACGAGCACGAGCACCAGATCGAACAGTGGCGACAATTGTCCTCATTGCAGTCGATTTATCCGCCAGCACCGCAAAAAGACCTGCCCGATCTGCTCGTGGCGGTCGATGTCCAGAATCCGCTGCTTGGCGCGACCGGCGCCACCCGTGTTTACGGGCCACAGAAGGGACTCCGACCCGAAGATTTTGAGCACGCAGAAAAATGTCTCAGCCAGTTGGCCGAAGTGGTCGAGCGGGACCTGCGTTTGGACGTAGCGGCGGAACCCGGCACCGGAGCGGCCGGTGGACTCGGTTTTGGTTTGCGTTGTTTCCTCAACGCGCGGTTGGATTCCGGTTTTGACATCTTCGCGCGTTACGCCCGATTGAAGGAACGCATTCGGGCGGCTCAATTGGTCATTACCGGCGAAGGCGCGATTGACGCGTCCACCCTGATGGGCAAAGGCGTCGGCGAAATCGCCAAAATGTGCCACGAAGCTGAGGTACCTTGCATGGCCCTGGCGGGCACCTATGGCAGTTCCGAACAGATGGAACAGCGTGAACACTGTTTTGCCCGGATATTCGGCATGTCACCGCATCTGACGACAACGGAACTCGCCATGCGCGATCCCGGGTTTTGGCTGCCGCGTCTGGCAGCGGACGTGGCGCGAAACCACATCGACAAATGATAATCGGCTTGTCGCGGCCGGCACATCCTACTATGTTACCGGCGTGTTCCTGAAGCTCCGCCGCCCGCCCGGCATCGTTGCGACGATCCTTTCTCACCCGGCGTTGCCCGACAATCCAAAGAATTTCGCGGAGCGAAGCGGTGTCGGGCGTATCTCGATGCCACCACCATCGTGGAAGCCTCCGCTTCCTCTCCCTGCGAGGCACGAGCGGGGAGAGGGCTGGGGAGAGGGGCACCTTCCATTCGAATTGGCGCGGCTAACTGGAATCCCCTCTCCCTTACCCTCTCCCCACTCCTCCGTCGTGGTGAGAGGGAATCGACCAGCGGCAGGGTGGTGGTGTCAAGATGCGGCCAGCGGTGCCGGCCCAGGTGAAAAATAATTTTCAGTCATTCGTGACTGCGGTATATTAGGCGCGCCGTAATTGATGAACAAAAGGACGAAAATCGCGTTATACGTTTTGCTGGCGCTAAGCGCCTGCCTGTTCATCTGGCGTTTCCAGAGCAACTACGCGCGGTTGATGAAGGAAGGCGAAACAAAAACCGACACCGACCTGGTCAATATCAAGGTGCCGGATTACCAGAGAATGGCTGCGCCCGCCAAAACCGATTATCACCTCGGCGGCTGGGGCGCGGGAATGGTGCTCTCGCTGGTCGGACTGGGGCTGATGGTGGCCCATGACATTTCGGGTTTGGTCGGCGGCCGCGCGCTCAAAGTCATTTACAACGACGAAGGCGAAGGCATGGCCAATCCCGACTACGAAAAGGCCGAGGAGAAATGGGCCAACGGCAATTTCCTCGAAGCCATTCAACTCATGCGCGATTACCTGAAACAAAACCCGCGCGAACAACACGTCGCCTTGCGCATCGCCGAGATTTACGAAAAGGACCTCCAGAATTTTCTCGCGGCCGCCCTGGAATATGAGGAAGTCCTGAAACAGAAACTGCCGCCGGAACGCTGGGGCTGGGCGGCCATTCATCTCTGCAATCTTTACACCAGCAAACTGAATCAATCGGACAAAGCCATCGCCCTGCTCCAACGCATCGTCGCCGACTATGGCGCGACCGGTGCCGCGGAAAAGGCCCGCAAACGGTTGGCACAACTTGAAGACGAAGGCGTGGCATTGCCCTCCGCCGAACCGCCGCCCGCCCCGGCGGCGCCGGCTTCCAACCTTCCTCCAGGATTCGCGCCAAAGAAGTAAGCCAAGGTGGATCGTATGCGGGGAAGCAATTGCAATCTTTTCGGGAATAAATTGCCTACAAAACCCTGCTTCAGGTGAAGCAAAGTTTTGTAGGGCGACGTTGAGGCCTTTCGTAGTGCTGGTCTTTCGAACCGAAATCACTCGATCTTCACCCGATAAAACCTGGCCTTCGCCGCAGACAACGGCTCTAAGATATTGTACGGACCTAAAAAAGTTCCAACATGCGCCGGCAGGTCAAACCAGTCCCTCAGGTCCGCCGAAGCCTGGATCGTATATTGCGCGGAATCCAGCCCATGGATCCGGAGATTCAGTTCGCCACCTGCCGTGCGGGTGAAGCTCAGGACCTGGCCGGTGCCGGCGGGAACATCGAATGAAACGGTGTGCACCACCACACCGTCGGCCATGAAATGAAACTGATAACTGCCCGGCGGCAGCCCGCCCAGCGGCAAAACGTGTGAAGCGTTCGTGCTGACTCCGGCGCAGTTGGGGTCCGGCCGTTCGCTCAAGGTTTGGAAGAGTTCCTGCCCCTGGCGCGTGACCCCGCCGGTCGGCTCGACGATGACACAAGGATTGGTGACGGCCAACGTGTAGGGCAGATAGCTGATCCCGCCAACCGTCATGACGTTGCTCGACTGAATCTGTCCTTGCAGCGGCGTCACGAACACACCGTCGTTGAGCGCGACTAGAGAGATGTTCGTGCCATTCGTATTGACGTTGAACCGAAAGTCCGGAGTAAGGTTTTTAACTTCGACAGTGGCGAATCCGTTGCTCACGGCGCCGCCAACTTGCAGGAAATTGAACGTGTCACCCTGCTTCGGAGCGAAACCGTTCACGAACCGCAATTCGAGCGCGCCATCGAGTGTTGCCGCCTTCGAGACAATCAATTGACCGTAGTCGTTCGAATTCGTCCCGTAGATCGGGATGACCAGCCGCCCTTTGGCCGCCTGCTTATAGTTGCCGAGAATGGTCAGAGTGTTGGTTGAAGAACTGCCACCTTCTTTGCCCAGTCCGGTCCGCCCTTCTGCTTTTCGCAGGCCGCCCGTGTGACCCGGCGCGTTTTGCGGCGAAAGCGGTGGCAGTGGCACCTCCTGAACCAAAGAATCCGGCTCGACATAACCCCCGTCACCCACCTCGACGTCGTTCCCAAGCAAATAACCGAAGCCTCGGACGACACCATTGAGTCCGACAAAAACTCCGGCCTGCGCCTTGACAGTGCCGCCGAGCAGCGTGACGAAAGCTCCGGTGTTGCCATTACCGCCGACCTTCAAGCCGCCTGTATCCAATTCAGCATCCGCTCCCGCAATCTGAATCTCGCTCGGAGTCGTTCTTAACTCGCTGAAAACAAGGGTCAACCCCGGGGTCTCGACCAGGCCGCCACCCTCGATCACCAGTGTGCCGGCAGAATGACCGCCAACGTTGAAAAATGACAAGGTTGGGTCTGCCAGATCTGAAACAGTGAGGGTTGATCGCGCGTCCCCTGCGGCGTTGCTTCCGCTGACCGTCACGGTCCCGATACCGCTCGTTTCACCGATGTCGGCCTGCCCCGCTTCGACGAGGCCACCGCCTTCAATCGTCAATTCGCCCACTCCCGCGTCTCCGACATTCAGATAGCCCGTCGAGATTTCAGACGGCGCGGAGTTCGCGCCCACCCCGCTCACCTTCACCGACCCGGTCACCCCCGGCTGCCGTGCGATCCTGAGCGTAAGTGCATCGACCAACGCGCCGTCTTTCACCGCGAGTTGTCCAGTTCCCGCTCCGCCAACTTCCAGGGCGGCAACATGCCAGGCGGAAGGTCCCGCACCCGCCACCCCTTGAACGATGACCTTGTTTCCGAGTCCCGGTTGCTGGCCGATAAAAGCTCCATCACTGTTCACCTGCCCGCCACTTTCGATGGTCAACTCGCCGGTTCCACCCGCCCCGATCGCAATGTTGCCCGTGGTCCAGACCGAACCGCCGCCATTCACTGTGGCCTTTCCGTGTCCCGTGCCGTTTCCGATGCGCGCCTCGGCGCTATGCACCAGAGACCCAGTGCCAATTGAAAGCGTGCCGTCTCCGTCCCTGCTGACTTCGATGCGACCCTGGTTGGTCCATTGCGCCGCCGTCAGGGTCACGGCCGAAGACCGGGTGGTGCCAATCCAGGCGTGCGAGCTCTTCAAAATACTGTTGTCGAGCGTCAGGCTCGCATCGTTGAGTTCAACCGAGGGTGGGATATCTTCCAACGATGCCGCGGTAAACTCGCCGCCGCGAAAGATCACGTTCCCGCAACTCAGAAACAGACGGTCTGCCTTCTCAGTCCCCAGATTGACCAGGTTATTTGCGCACGACGCGAAGAGAGCCGTGTCGCTCACTCTATCGGTCTTCTCCGGCACCCGCGGCGGATCACCGTTGGCCGGTTTCCAATTGCTCGCGTCCCCAAAAGAGCCGTCGCTTCCAGCTACCCATTCAACGAATGTTCCACCCGAGGCTGGATCAGCGCGGACAATCAAAGAGGTGAAAGGTCCGCTCGCGCCTCCCACCGTAGCCAAGAATGCCACCTGGCTCTGGTTATTGAAACCTACTCGCCAAAAGATGGCATTTCTAACGGTTGCTCCAAAAAGCGAGTCTCCCGTGGCGATGACCTTGTCGTTGACCAGGTCCGGTCCGGTGAACAGGCCATACTGATCCACGTCGTTGGCGTCTTTGAATTTCGCCTCGAAGAGAATTGTTCCGTTGTCGTTGATCGAGAGAGACCCCACGCCCAGGTTGCCTGCCAAAAAACTGATGGCCGGTGTCACTCTCGTATCAATGACCGTGCTCACCGAAGCGCCACGGATTTTGAGGAGACGTTGAAAGACGCCATTATTGTCCGAAATGGTCACGATACACGCTACGTCCCCATTATTATTTGCCGCAAACGCTTCGATGGAAGTTGCAACTACGTTGTCGGGATTCGAGAGGTCCGCGCCTTCGAATACGAGCAGCGTCGGGTCGCCGCCGTTAAGGCTTCCCTGCAGAAGACCAAACAGGCCGTCGGGTTCACGGGCAGGTTTCGAAACCCGCCCAAGAAAATGAGAGTGCCGCCGTCGGCAACCTGCAGATTTCCATCACGACGATCGAGTATGCCGGTGCACTCGAGCTTGCCCCGTGTAACCGTGGCGGGGACGCTGTAGATCGTGCGCGACGAGCCATTCTGGGCGACATCAAGGCCGCCCCTACCTGCGTTGCCTTTGCTAACATAGGCGATTTGTCCGAGGCGATTCATCAAGATCGGAAAGGAGCTTCCCTGTTGTCCAACACCCAAACCTCCCAAAATGAGCTGCGGAGTGAAACCGTCCGAGCTGAAGATGCTGAGGCGGGGTGTCGCGTTCGTAGCGACTACAGCGTAGGCGACATGTGAACCGACATACGATCCGAGCCCGGTAACGACAACCGGCGGTTGATTCAGCGCAATGGCAGTATAGTCACTCAACTCATTCTCGCCGCCGCGCCCAACGAACACGCCATGACCTCCGTCGCTGGCAGTCGCGATGAACGCAACCGCGCCTTCATCATTCAGAGACGGTCTTGTTAAAAGCGGAGACGAAAAGATGTTCGTGTCGGCAATTTTGGTGAAGGTGTAGGTGGTCTGAGCAGGAGCCGTTGGCGACAAGCTGATCGAGCCTAGAAAAACCACCGTCGCCGAAAGAAGCCTTCGGTTTGAGTTTCGCATATAACCTTTGAACGATCGCGAGACTTGCGCTCGTTTTCGGTTGTCTTTTATCGGGAACTATCATCATGGGAGCACAAAGAGGCATCGGACACAAGCCAAATAGGAGCGCACCCAATGTTGCCACTCACTACCGAATGCTTGCCTGATTTGTCTCCCTGCACTACCTTCCGCGCTTTGATGTCCGTGCGACCCCTGCAACAGGCCACTGACAACAAACCACGGACCATCGAGCATGGCTTACCTGAACGATCATTATCTGAAACTGAAAGCGGGCTACCTGTTCCCGGAAATCGCCCGACGCGTTAAAGTCTTTTGCGACCAAAACCCCGGGGCCGCCAAACGCCTGATTCGCTGCGGCATCGGCGATGTGACCGAACCGTTGCCGCCGGCGGTCATCACCGCCCTGCACAAGGCCGTGGACGAAATGAGCAACCGGGAAACCTTCCACGGTTACGGCCCCGAACAAGGCTACGACTTTTTGCGGCGCGCGATTGCCCAAAACGATTATCGCGACCGCGGGTTGGACATTGCCGACGACGAAATTTTTGTGTCCGACGGCTCGAAATGCGATTGCGCAAACATTCTCGACATTCTCGGCCACCAAAACAAAATCGCCCTGCAGGACCCGGTCTATCCGGTCTATGTGGATACCAACGTCATGGCCGGCCACACGGGTCCGGCGGACGAATCGGGGTCTTACAAGGAACTGGTTTATTTGCCGTGCACCCCGGCCAACGATTTCGTGCCGGAAATTCCGAAGGACAAAGTGGACCTCGTCTACCTTTGTTATCCAAACAATCCAACCGGCGCCGTTGCCAGGCGCGAACAACTCGCCGCCTGGGTCGATTACGCGTTGAAGAACAAAACGATCCTCCTCTACGACGCCGCTTACGAGGCGTACATCTCCGACCCGCAAGTTCCGCATTCGATCTACGAAATCCCAGGCGCGCGCGAGTGCGCGATTGAATTCCGCAGCTTTTCGAAGAACGGCGGGTTCACCGGCACGCGTTGCGCCTTCACCGTGGTGCCGAAAACCTTGCTGGCCTCCACCAGCGACGGCCGGTTCACGAGCCTCCATCCGCTGTGGCTGCGGCGCTCGACAACCAAGTTCAATGCGGTGAGCTACATCGTCCAACGCGCCGCCGAAGCGCTTTACACACCCGAAGGCGAGGCGCAGGTCAAGGCGCTGATCGAGCATTATCTGGGCAACGCCAGAGTGCTGCGCGAAGGCGCGCAAGCCGCGAGCCTGAGTACCTTCGGGGGCGTCAACGCGCCTTATCTCTGGGTGCAGGCGCCGAATAGTGTCACAAGCTGGCAGGCGTTCGACAGGATTTTGCGCGAAGCGAACGTGGTCATCACTCCGGGGAGCGGTTTCGGCTCGAAGGGCGAAGGTTTCTTCCGCATCTCCGCCTTCAACAGCCGGGCGAACGCGGAGGAGGTCGCGCGCCGTTTGCAGGCTTTGAAGTGGTAGAACTGGTTCATGAGGTCGGGCGAGACTCCGTCGAGCCCTAACTTCTATCCATTGGAGGTCAGGGCTCGACGGAGTCTCGCCCCACCTGGTTCATGGACCATGAACCCTGGCGTAGCGGCGTCTCGGCAGAGCGCCGCTGGCTGGTTGTTCCCAGGAATTGCGGCGCTCTGCCGAGACGCCGCTACGGCTGCCAGGGAGTAACCACGCGATAATATCGCGCGTTGGAGTTGGTGGCCGACGGCACAGCCACGTCCATCATCCCGGAGACCAGCGGCGGCGGAACATTTGTCAGTTTCAGCCAGCTCCCGGCCGCGAGCGAGTTCCGGTATTGGACGGTGTAGGTCCGGTCGGCGACCGCATTGAATCGGATGGAAATCGCTTGCGGCGTGCCGCTGCCTGTTGTGGTTGACTCAATCTTCAGGCAGCTTTGCCCGTCGCGCGGGTCGGTGCCGGCCAGATACTCCTGAAGGTTGGTTTCACCGTCTCCATCGGGATCCGCCGCGTCCCCGCTGATCGCCGGGTTGGCCAGCTCGTCCGCCGTGAAGTATCGCGTCTTCCACGATTCCACATTTTCCCATTTCTCACGGCCCGGCGTGCCCGGGCCGTAACTGGCGCGCCAGTTGATCGGGTCGTTGCCGTAAGCCGCGGCGTCCAACCGTTCCAAGGACGGTCCGACTCCGTCCGCATTCGTCGGCCACGGCTCTTTGTCATTGTACCGCACCACGTCCGCGTCAACGTAGGGAACAAAGATCGCCCCTGAGTTCGTATCGACATCCGGTGTGTCGGGCCGCTGCAACGCCAGTGTCTCGCCATTGTTCTGCAACACGCCCGGATACAACGCGAAGACGGGCACATTCGTGGGGACGTTGTATCTCAAACGGAACACTCCCGGATCGCTGGCGACCAACAGCAGCAGACCATTCGCCGGTATCTCGACGTTCGGCGGGAAAGTGAACCCGGCGCCATTGAGTTTCCACGTGACGACGATCGGCCCAACCCGCGGCCCCGCGTTCGGGCCGCCCAACGAGTTGGAAACTTGCGCGGGATATTGCGCCTCCCCAGTGCTGATGACGTAGCGCCCGAAACTTGCGCCGTTTTGGGCCGCGCCGAAGTTGAAGCCATCGCTGTACCCGGTCAGATTTCCGCTCGCGTCGGCGGAAAAGAGATAAACTTCCTCGCCATGCGAATCGAGCCGGAAGCTGTTCGACGAAGTCGGGTTGGCGTTCCAGTCATTCTCGGTGAAGACAAGGTAGCCCTGGGCCTGGAGGATCGTCTTCGGCGGAATGCGGAATTTCTGCGGCGCGGCGCGCTGGTCAGTCAGATACCAGTTGCCGATATCGACGGCGACCGATGTGGGATTGAAGAGTTCGATCGAGTCCTGTTGCGGCGGGTCGGTGTGGGTGAGCGCCTCGTTGAGGAGGACCCGCGGGATGTTGGACGGCGGATCGTCGGCGCCCGGCGAACCACCTGCCAACGCGCTCGCGCGCCAGTTCGTTCGCTTGTCCCATGCGCTCGGCGGCGCCTGTTCATCCGCCACGACCAGCGAGAAGCCAAATCCGTCGGTGGCCGGACACCAGGTGTCGTTGTAATCAAAATCCAAAATCGGCTCGCCGCTCGCCCCTTCCAGCGTCAGTCGTTCGCCTGCATTATCGAGGTTGCCGGAATATTCTCCGGCGATGTTCGGCACTGCGCTATAGCGCGCTGTGAACGCCGCCAGATTTTTGACGATGACGACAAGTTGCCCCGAATCGAGACTGGTCACGGCGCTGTTGGCAAAGGAGAATTCGACGCCGTTGGTGAAATGAATACCGCTGAGGTCCAGCGTCGTTGTTCCGACATTCTTCAATTCAATAAACTCGAAATCCTCCGCCGTGTAAGGACTGCCCGCCGGCGGGCTCTGCGGGTGATACATGATTTCAGTGATGACCAAGGGCGGCGTGCTGACCACGAACGTGCTCACCGCGGGCGGACTCCAGGCGGCGCCATTTCGCGCACGAGCAAAAACTCGGGCATTAGCCGACAGGGTGATGGACGAACTGTAAATCGAAGCTCGCGGACTGATCCCCCCGCCGGGCAATCGCGGGTCGGTGCCGTCCAGGGTGCAATAAATGACGCCTTTGGGCGCGGTCATACTCAACGCGAAACCGGCTGTGATGGGGCCGCCCGCGCCGCTGAACACCGGAGCGGGAGTGTAATTGGTGTCAATCCACGCGAGCCGACTGGCGATCCACTGCTTCATCCAATTGATTTCGTCCTGATACGTCTTGCCGATATACCAGTTGGGCCAGACATAGGTGCCCAGGATACGCCACTTCTGATAGTTTCGGACCTGCGCCTCGTTCAAATACGACGCCAGTTGGTCCACACGCGCGAGGAGGTTTGACGTGGCAAAGACATCCTTGCGCAGTTCGCCCCAACGATCGATGTATCGCTGATTGAAGTCCGGGTCCTGGAACAGACGACGGAACCAGGGATAATCTTGATCCGCTGTCTGCGTCCAATACCAGCCGCTGGTCAGCCAGCCGTTCAGGTAATTCGCGTTGCCAAAGGTCAGGTTCCAGTCCCAGATCGGATCCATTTTGAGTTTGCCGAGCCGATCCTTGTGCAGGTAATTGCTCAAGCGGTAGCCATCGATGTTCTTCGACATTTCGACGATCCATTGCTGGTCGATGAATGAATCGATATCGATGAATTGGGCGTAACCGTTGAGCGGGTCGCGGAAGTCCGCGCCATACAGCGCCGTCTCGAACTGGCTGAACCAAGCGGAAAGCCACACCGCCTGCGCCGGAGTGATGTCCTGTTCCTTGGGATCCACGTAGGCCAGAACTCCCGCGTGCGGTGTCGAAAACCCGGAATCACCAGGGTCAAGTCGGTCCTTTTTGATGATATACCCGCCCGTGACTTCCGGTTCGTTATTGTCCGCGGGCGACAGGGCCGCGACGTCCACGCGGTCCTTGCCGCGTTTGATTTTTTCCTCGAACACATACACGCCCGCATAATCGCCCATCGTCAGTTTGCCCCGCGAACTGTCCACGAACACTTCCACGAATTTGGTACGCACCGAGTAGTGACCCATTTTGCCGTGGAGTTCATAACCCAAAAAGTCGCGCATCAGCGTTTTGTCGGTGTACGGCGCGTACAGAACCCAATCGTTGTCCTTGGGAAACCCGAACACGGGCGCGTTCAAACCCTCCCCGGCTTCGTCCTGCGTTTCAAACGCGTAGGAATGTTTGGGAAATTGAAGGGAACTCGAACCGCGCAAGGCGATGCCGGACCAACCGTCGTAGTCCGGCGCACCGGTCAATGAAGCGCGTCCGCCGAGCGTGTCGATGAACCGCGCATGGGCGCGAACTTTTACGCCGTCCGGGATGCCTCGGCCGAACGTGTTGATAATGATGAGCGGCAAATTGGAGCTGAAATTGACCACGTCGCTGCCGAGCAGCGTGTAGTTCTGCGAAACTGTGGCGCCGGGTTGCAGGCCGGGATCAAAAACCTTCGCCCGCACGATTGTCGAGACGGTCATGACAATCGACGTTGAATAAATGGCGCTGGCTTCAGTCGGCTGGCTGCCGTCCAGCGTGTAATAAATCACAGCCGTCGACGAACCGACGGAAAGCGTCAGGGACAGAGAATTGTTCGTGTAAACGCCGCCGGGAATGGAGAACAGCGAGTTTTCAGCAAACCCCGCGCTGCTTACGTCATTGGCCCAACCTGGAGTCGGATTGCTGAAAAAGAGCTGCGCGCCGGACTGCAAATCCAGCCCGTAGGAGACGTCGGCGCGCTGACGTGGAAATTGCGGAGCATATTGTGAAGTGACGGTCAGGCCGTCCGGCATCACCAACCCCAAATAATCGCCACTGCCATTCAGTTTGAAATTGGCGTGGAGTTCGGCCCCGGAAACGGCGCGGTCCTTGCCGGAGGCGAACACTATCAGGTAACTGTCCGGAAAGAGGTCCGTCGCAGGAAAACGCCATTTGCTGAGATTCGCGGAACTGTCCGTCAGGCACCAGCCGTCGAGGTTCACGGTGTCGGCGCCGGAATTGTAAATTTCGATCCAATCCGAGTATTGCCCGTCCTGGTCCGTCAACATCGTGTCGTTGATGGCCATGAACTCAGTGATGAGCACGTCCGCGTTGCTTCGGACTGTAACCGCCGCCAACAACACCCACGCCATCCACCAGGCACGAACAATCATGCGTCGCATTGAGGAATGAATGCCAGCAACTTACAGACCGGCTCCCCCCTCCGCAAGTTCGCGAAAATGACGGGAAACGCTCGCAAATTCACTTGATTTTGCCGAGCATCTGGTAAATCCAAATCAAAGCAGTGTCCGCGACCCGCTCTCCGGCTCCAACTTCCGCCGGCGCGACCGCGTGGTCGGCTCCGTAACCTCCTTCCGAAACGGCTTCAATGGTCGGGAAATATTGATGATAGCCGTTGCAGTAACCGAAGAAAAACAGCTGCTTTACCCGCGCCCGTTCCTTCAAGCGGATCGCGTGGTTGCAGAAGAATTCGCCCGACACACCCACGAGGGCGATGTCGCCATTGAGCAAAGCCACGGTCAACCTCGGACGAACACCGTCGGCATATTCGTCCACGTAGTTGGCTACCAGTTCCGGAAAAAACGCGACTGAGTACGCGCCGCGAGTCAGTGGGTCCGACAAATCGGTCCGGGACGCAAACCTGAACCGTTCCTCGCGCACGGCCAGCGATGGACGGACGACTTCACGAGTGGTCAGCGATGAAGTCAGTTTGACGGCCGCGCGGCCAAGCGCCCGGCCAAATGCCGCGTATCCGTTGTTTGTCCCTTCGTTCACGGACATATCGCCTGACGCGCCCTGCATAAAAATCGCCGCGGCTCCCATCTCCTGTTCGACCGCCGCCTTCATCGCCCCGACATAATCGGCGGAAAACTTCAGAGTGCTCGCGGGAATCATCGTCGGATGCGCGGCGAAGTTTATCAGCACAGCGATCGGTTTGCCGGACAAATCGTCAAACCGCATCAGGGCCAATTCATGGTCGATTGGCTTTGGTTCGATTTTTGTGTGACGATTGCGGTTGAAGCCGTCCAGCCTGACCGAACCGGTCGCTACTTTCGCGGGAGTCAATTTGGAGTTCGCTTCAACAATGGCGGCCACAACCTTCTCCTCCATTTCCTTGTAGTAGCGCAACGCGGCATCGAATTTCCCTTTGCCTTCGCCTTCCTCGTCGGAAAGTTCCAGCACCGGCCCGTGGTGCGTGTGCGAGCCGGCGATGAAGGAGTGTTCTATACCGGCCGCGGATTTGATCCGCTGTCGAATGGTTTGCAACGAATTCTCGGACGGCGACCGTCCCAGGTCCAGTCCCACAATCGCGAGTTTGTTGGTTCCCCCTTCAAGGACCAACGCACTGGCATAGAGCGGATCGAGCGCGCCGGTGGAAAGGGCGTCGTGCCGCGCGCCGTAGCCCCACATCGGCACCGCCTCCTTCGGGGTGATGTCGCGTTTGGCGGTTCCAACTTTGAACGCCGGGCTGGACGACTCGGCCCGGACGAAAGTCGAGACGGCGAGGAAGACTGCCGCACACACTCCGCGGCGAAACGAGGAATTCATTCGAGAACCTTATGCAATTTGACCGGGTCGCCAAGCGTGATCTGGTCGGCTGAAACGGGTTCCGTGCGCATCAACCGCGACGAGTTGCCAGCACCGCGCTACGGACGCGTCCGGCGCCCGAGTCCAAACTGATCTCCGGCGCGAATCGGCTCGCCGTCCTTAAAATCGATCTCCAACATCTTCTCACTTTGCACGTCAGTGCCGTGCTCATCCTTCAGCCCGGCGACGATTTTCCTCGTCGCCACCTCAATGACATCCCCCGTGGAAGGGTAGGCAAATCTGCCCTCGAAGCTGAACGTCACCCAACCCGGTTGATCGCGCAACGCGATGCTGGCGACCGGTTTCGGCGGCAGCACGGTCGCGTTTGTAGCCGCCGACGCAAGGAGGCGGACATCGAAGATGTGTAATCGGCTGTTGTGCGCGTCGGTCAGCCAGAGTTCCGTTTCATCCGGCGTCAGACCGATGCCGTGGCTCGGACAGCCGTGCCTTTTCGTCGGCCCTTTCTCGAACCCCTTCACTTCCACCCGGTGCAGTTTTTTGCCGCTGACCAGGTCGCCGACTTCAAAGCCCAGCAACTCGTTCACGTTTACGAAGCACAACGTCCCGCGTCCGTTCACCGTGAACGGACGGATGAAATTACCGAACGGTCCGACCTCGCGAATCACCTCGTGCGTCCGGGTATCCGTCACGCGGAGGATGGGCGACGCCAGGCCGGCCAGATACGCATGAGCACCGTCAAGGCCGATGATCGTGTTGTGCGCGCCGGAGTTGGTCACGATCTTCCTGATGACCTCGCCGCTGCCCGCGTCCACGACATGCCAATGCGCTTTTTCGAGCGACGGGAGATAAATCACTTTGCCGTCCGGGGAGATCGCCATGCGATCGCATCCGCCTTCATAAACGTTTTCCCAAAGAGTTTTTTCGGTGATGAGGTCAAAGCAGGTGAGCGTCCTGGTCGTGCTGACGTAAAGCCGCTTGGTGACCGCGTTCGCGCAGATGCCCTTGACGTTCAGCGGCTGGCCCTTCTCGTCGAGTCCAGAGGAAGGAATGCGCTTCACGAAACGGTGGCCGTGGTCAATGTCGAACACGAGCACGCCGTGCCCGCCATATTCGAGGTAATTGCGAATGCCCGGTTCCGCCACGTAGAGGAATTTTCCGTCGGGTAGTTTTCCCTGAGTTGTTGCGGCAACGCTGTCGCCGCTTCGGGACAAAAACAACGCGCAGAGGCAAAGAGCGATAAACTCCGGACGCCGGCCGTGCAGAACTGTTTTCATAAGAAGAGCGGGTTTCTGCGTCTGACACTAGCCCGCCGCCGGCGGATGTCAGGCAGATTTTCGGAACACGACGATCCGATTCGTGTTCGTCCCTTTGGCGTTGTTATCCACGCCCCAGCAATTCGCGGTCTTGGTGAATTTCTGATCGTTGATGAGCACCAGCCGCGGCTCCAGTCCCGCTGCCACGCCGCACGTCAGCACTGCTTCCTCCAGCTTGATTTCACCGCCGCGGACTTCGCCGACTTCAAAAGCGACGTGACCTCCCCGCCGCAAGACGCGAACCAGCTCGCGCAAAACGTCCGTCATCGCCCGTTGCCACTCATCCAATTTGCTCGCGACGGTAATACTCACTGAATGCGGATCAACCCCGATCAACCAGCACCGCAGCCAATTGTCGCCGGCATAGTCCACCACGTCCAGAAACGGCGGCGAGGTGACGACCAGCGAGACGCTGTCGCTGGCGATCTCCGGTGTCGCCGAGGAGCGTTGCGTCAGCAGGCGCGCCTGGCTGCCCGCCCGTGACAGGTCGCCGCGAACCCTTTGGTTGCAGTCCGCGAGCAACTGTCGGGTCTTCCGACAAATCAGGTCGGGGACCTTTCTGCGCGGAGGCGTCTGGCTGCGTCTCTGGTTAATCCTCCTTTGGGACTTGATCGAAACGGCCTGATTGGGCGGCAAAGTGTAAACCGAGAAAAAGCCGGGCGAATGGCCGGTCAACCGATTCAACGCGACCATCCAGATCCATTCATCAACCGCATCCAGCACGGCCCCGGCCTTTCCTTGCAACAGGTATTTCTTGAGTGAGCAGATTTCCTTCAGCGTTTCCGGATGATAAAAGACCAGCAGGTCTTCCGGGAATTCGTCGGTGTCAGTGAAGTCGATTATTTTCAGGCGTTCCGCGACCTGCTGCAACGTCGGCGGATTCAAACGTGGTCGCGTCAGGAACGAACTCAGCGGATTGATATCGCAGCCGCACGGGACGCGGCCCAGCAAGGCGGCTTCGATCACCGTGGTGCCTCGGCCCATAAACGGGTCATAGACGACCTCGCCCGGTTCCGTGAGGTGCTCGATGAAAAATCGCGGGAGTTGTGGCTTGAAGCACGCGCGATATGAGATCTCGTGAAGGCTGCTCGCCGCTCTCTGCCGGGCCGTCCAAAACTCATTGACGCAGGTCAGCACCTCGATGGAGTCGGCAGAGAAAGTTTGAGCCTTGGTTTGGATACATCGCGTCGCTTTTCCAAACTCCCGAAAAGAAAGCAGTTGTTCGGCGAACGGGCCTTTCCAGCGGGTCTCGGCGCGAGGCTCAAGAGGCAAATCGAATTCCAAGTTGTCTTCCAGCGGCATCAAGTCAAGGATTGAACCTGCTCTGCCGCTTTCACGCGAGAAATTTTCGTGGATAATCCCGGGTTGATTGGACCTACATCCCGGTTCGATTGCACCAGGCGAAATTGCGACTGAAACGTAACCCTCCGTTAATCTTTTCGACACAGTGCCGCATATTCTTACGCCATCCGATTCGTTGACTTGACTCAGACCCAAATCAGAGTCTCATCGCATTCACGATGGAATACTCATCCTCTCGCACAACAGCTTCTGTAACCTTCACTCCGGCGCCATCTCAAATGCTCGATCATGGTTGAACGCCTGAAATACTCCCGTGTCTGACTCACTATGCGCCTGGAAGACCATGCTCGCTTGGACGATTTGGTGGAATCGACGATTCTTTTGGTTGAAGATAACGAAGATGACATTCTGCTGTTAGAGCGTGCCCTCCGAAACGCGCGCCTGGCCAATCCACTGAAAGTGGTCAAGGACGGGGAGGAAGCCATCAAATATCTCTCCGGAGACTCCGCCTACGCTGATCGGACTCGCTATCCATTTCCGTTCCTCATCCTGCTGGATCTCAGGTTGCCGAGACTCTCCGGCTTCGAAGTGCTCGCCTGGATTCGCGACCAGCCGGACTTCGGTGAGTTGATTATCGTCGTGCTCACGAATTCCGATCACGTCCCGGACGTGAGCAAGGCGCGCGACCTGGGGGCCAACTCCTATTTGGTGAAGCCGGGAACCTTTGAGGAACTGGTGGAAATGGTGAAACGGATCAAAGGCCGTTGGTTGCTGCTGAACCAGCTGCCCGAGGAACCTGTTTCAGGGGAGGCTCATCCCTCGGCTTAGCACAGAAATGCCCGTGCAATGTGGACGTTCCGAATTCCCCTCACCCGGCCTTCGGCCACCCTCTACCCATCCGATGGGGAGAGGGCAGGGTGAGGGGCGCTGTCCAGTTTGGCGTCGTCATCGTAAAGAAGCGTTACGGACAAATCCAGCGCGGGGAGCGAAGCGTTACTGACCGATCTCGATCCAGTCCACGTCATAGGGTTCAAGTTTCGTCCGGACAGGTTGAGCTTCCAACTCTCCAGCGCTTCCCTGGCGAATCACCGCCAGGTTGTTTACCGGCGCGCTCGCATCCAGCTTCATGAAGCGGAACTGGCCGCGCTGGCCTTTGGGAAAACGGACGACCGCTTCGACCACTTCGCCCGGGCCGGGAGACGGAAAATTCCAAAACACAACGTGATTCCAGCTTCCGTTTCGCGCGGCAAAGGCTTTCACGTCCCCGCTGGTCCCGCTCACGGCGAGCTTTTGTCCTTTGATCAAACTGAGCAAGCGAAAGGCGTAGTAGGCCGGTCGCACGCGGCCCTGGTTGTCCCAGAGTCCGTCATACTGCGGCATGACGTTCCACCAGTGCGCCATGAAGTCTGTCCCCTGCGCGGACATCCACGGGGAAAATCTCGAAGGGTCCACGAAAAAGTCCCGAATATGGTAATAGGCCGCGCGCGCGAGGCCCTCTTCGTAAAAGTCGTGCGTCGTCTCAAGCACGAACGCGGGTTGAAAGGCGGGCGTCAGCACGGGGTTCCCGAGCGACATGTTCCATTCGTCCAGAATAGTTTCCGTTCCGGCCAGTCGCAGGTGCTTGGCTAGTTTGGCTTTCACCTCTTTGATGCTCTGGCGGAGTTGACCGGGATTGTTGCTGTAAAGATGCCAGGAGAAAAAGTGGAGCGGCGCGCCGCCTTTGGCGCAGTGTTCAATCAGCGCATCGCCCAACCGACTCCGGTAACCCGCCAGGGCCGGTCCGCCCACTCTCGCTTTCGGATCAGCCCGTAGAATCGCGTTCGCCGTGTGCGTGTAATAAGCGACGTAATCTTCGGGCTTGAAGCGATAAGGGCAGCCGCCGTCCTCGCCGATGTCCGGCTCATTTCCCACCTCCCAATACTCAACGCCGTATCGCCGGCGCTGATTGCAGTGTTTGACCAGCTCAAAGACCAGTTTCTCCCAGTCCTTGTAATGGGTGGGATGCACGACGTCCTGTTCGATCTTCGGAAAGAGCACGCGCGGCTTGAAACACAGACACAGGAGCGGCCTCGCGCCCGTGGCGAGGATGGCTTCGATGCTGTGGTCCAGCGTGTCCCAATGGTAACGTCCGGGCTTTGGGTAAAGATCGAAGTATTCCTGGACAAAAAGACGGATCGTTCGCGGCTGAAGCTGGGCAAGCTGGTCAAGGTGCGCAGCGATCATTGGCTTCTCTGAAAGCCCACCCTGGCCCAAGGCATAGCGCGTCAAATCGATCTCCCCGATGGTCTGCGTGGTATCGACGACCAACTCAACCGTGGCGGCGAGCGCAGACCGGTCGAGCAGCGACATTCCAAGCAGCAGAATCGCGCAGCGGGACCATGAACCCAATCGTCCTCGTGCTCGTCCTCGTGCTCGTCCTCGAAACCAAGAGGAGACGAATCGAGGACGAGGACGAGAACGACGAGGAGGACGAAGGGGCAGGTTCATGGAGAGCCTCCTTTCGCTTTTGCGCGCGCATTGGGACCATGAACCGCTGCGCCTCACAGAGGCGCGGTCCGGACGGCGGGTCTGCGACCCGCAGCCTGCTCGGTTCACGGAAAGCCTACTTTCGTTTTTTCGCATGTAGCGGGACCATGAACCAAATTGGCACCCCTCTCCCTGCCCTCTCCCCGCAAGGCGGGGAGAGGGTGGCCGAAGGCCGGGAGAGGGGCGGTTCATGGGAATCGTGGGAAGAAATCGGGCAGATTTCATAAACGGTTTGCCGGTCACCTTAGAAACTCCTGGTTGGAAGACAAGTTCAAGCAGCCGCCTGCGGGGTTGAATCCCCTCCGCATGGAGGCTTGTCGTAAGGAGGGCCGTTCGTTAAGACTCTTGCTCAAGGCATGACGCATTTCTCCTGGCTGGATGGCAGCATTGTGGGGCTTTACCTCCTCGCCACCATGATTGCCGGGGTCATGGTGCGGAAATACGTCGCCAGGGTGGAACACTTCCTGGTGGCGGGGCGCGAGATGAACGTTTACCTCGGCATCGCGTCGCTGGCGGCCACCGAGTTTGGCATCGTGACCTGTATGTACACGGCGCAAAACGGTTACGAGAAGGGATTCGCCGGCGCCATTCCCGGCATCTGCCAGGCCATCGCCATGGGATTCATCGGCCTGACCGGCTTCTGCATCAAACCGCTGCGCGATTCCGGCGCGATGACCATCCCGGAAATGTTCGAGAAACGCTTCGGTCCGCGCATTCGCTGGGCGGCGGGCGTGGTCATTGTCCTGGGTGGCTTGCTGAACATGGGCGTGTTCCTGCGGACGGGCGGCGAGTTTCTCGTGCTCGTGTGCGGGTTCGACGTGAAGTATCTGGAAATCGCCATGACCGCGCTGCTCGTCGGCGTGGCGGTTTACACCATCCTCGGCGGGATGCTCTCCGTGCTCGTCACCGACTTCCTACAATTCGTCGTCATGAGCGCCGGCCTGATTGTCGTCACTGCGCTCATCCTGGCAAATATCGGCTGGGGCAAACTGGTGAGCACTGTGCAAATTCATTACGGCGCCGGCGGTTTCAATCCGTTGCTGAACCCGAGCATGGGCTGGCCGTACGTGCTTTTCAATCTCCTGCTCAACACGGCCGCCACACTCACCTGGCAGGCGACCATCGCCCGTGTGCTGGCCGCCAAGGACAGCGCGACCGGACGAAAGATATACACGCGCACCGCGTTCTTCTTCGTCTGTCGCTTTCTCATCCCCGGCATCTGGGGCATCGCCGCGCTGGCGGCGCTCGGACCGGCCATGCCCGGCGACAACACGCTGCACGCCATGCCCAGGTTTCTCAGCACGTTCGTTCCTGTCGGTGTCATGGGGGTTCTGGTGGCGGCGATGCTCGCGGCGGACATGAGCACCGATTCGTCCTATATGCTCACCTGGGGCAGCGTCATGTACAACGACGTGCTCGCGCCATTCCGCAAGTCAGCCTGGTCCGAGCGCCAGGGGCTGCTGGTCAACCGGGCGATCATTGCGTTGATTGGCGTGTTCCTGCTGTTTTACGGGCTCTGGTATCCGCTCAAGGGCGACCTCTGGACCTACCTGGGTGTCACCGGGACAATTTACCTGTCGAGCATGACCATGCTGCTGATCGCCTGCTGCTATTGGCGCCGCGCGAACAACTGGGGTGCAGCCGCGGCCATCGTTTGCGGCGCGGTCGTGCCGATTTGTTATCTGATTATCGAACAGGTCCCGAAAACGAAGCCTGTCGCGGCAAAAATCGGACCGTACTATTCAGGCATCGCGACTTATCTGTTGGTCGGTGCGGCAATGGTGGTCGGTTCACTGCTGAAACCGCGGGACGAACAGCGCGCTCAACCCGGCGTCTGAAACGAGAATTCAATCATGACTAAACACTGGTTCTGGCTGCTGCTGACGATGGTCGCTCTGGTTTGGTACTCCACCGTGACGGTTTACGTCGCTGTCCGAGGCACATTCGACATCCGGCAAATGCTACGACGGCTGAGGGACAGAGAAAGAGAGAAGCATCCGCCTGGACCGAGCGACTGATGGTCCGCGCGGGCAAGGACAAGGGGTCGGTCATACATCGCGGTTTTATCGTGCTGCCCCTCCCTTCTTCGAGATGTTCGCCTCTTTAGCGGGGTTGCGCACAAGCACTCCATGAATCTCTTTCGCAGCAAGCCTCCAGTACATGTCCCGAGGCAAGGTCGTGAGACATTCAGGATCATAGGGAGTGCTGGTCATTCCAAGCCGTTGCAGGAACCGCCGCGCTTCCTCACAGCAGAGGCGGTCGAACCGCAACCGATTCCGCCGGATCCGAAGAACGCCGCGGCTAACGAGATGACCAACTGTCGCTTCTCGAATCAGCGCGGCGGCGAGAAGCTTCACCGCCATCTCTTGATCATCTGGGGAGTACCTAAAATCCACCGAACAGACCCTCAGGGGCCGTCCATATGTAGATCCTGCGATTGCCAGAGCATTGACAATGCTGCGGATTTCGGCTCTTACCCTTTTGAATCTGATCGGCTCGCACTCGGCGATCAGGTGCACAGCAGCATCGGCCAAAGTTGAGGTATAGTGGCGCGTATCAGTCCAAGGATCCAAGATTCGAAATCCTTTTCTAATTTCGCACGGACAGAACCGACGGGTGGCCGCTTCAAAAAAGATTGCCGGAAGCCCTAACAGGTATTGGCGCCAGATTAGCGCGCAACAGTATCTCAATCCGCGCTTAGGTATCATGTTGTTAACATATGGTTGCGTCGAATGTGTGCAAGCACCCGTTGAAGCTTTATTGGAACACTTCACTGAGAAATCGCGAAGCTGCTCCAACCCGCAATGAGCAAATTGAATAATGATTAGACGCGAACCCAATTCTGGACCCAATTCGGACCTCAATTTGCGCGGCTCGGCACGAATTCCCTCACCCGGCCTTCGGCCACCCTCTCCCCATCCGATGGGGAGAGGGCAGGGTGAGGGGGCGCCGACAAGCGGCTCGCCACTGACGCTTTTTTCTGCTCGCACAGGAACCAAAGTTGGGCATGATTATCCGCATGAAAACCTCTCTATCAGTTTCAAAAATTTCTCGTCGCCGTTTTATCGCCACCACGGCTACCGCTATCGCTGCGCCCACAATCATTCCAGCCAGTGCCCTCGGCGCAAACGGCCGCCCGGCGCCGTCGGAACGCATCACGATGGGCGTGGTTGGCTGGGGCATGCAAGGCCCCAGCAACACCGGGAGCTTCATGAGGGAGTCTGACTGCCAGGTGGTCGCCACCTGTAACATTGACAAGAAACACCTGGAAGCGTCGGTGAACTCGATTAACGGCCACTACAAAAACCAGGACTGCAAAACCTATCACGATTACCGCGAGATGATGGCACGCACGGACATCGATGCGGTGATGCTCGCCGTGCCGGACCACTGGCACGCGCTCATCGCCACCGAGGCGGCCAGGAATAAGAAGGACATTTACGGGGAGAAACCGCTCGCCCGCACCATCACCGAACAACAAGCCATTGTGAGAGCTGTCCAGTCCAACCAGCGCATTTGGCAGACGGGTTCCTGGCAGCGTTCGGAACGGAACTTCCATTATGCCGCGGAAATCGTTCGCAACGGTCTGATCGGCAAAGTGACCCGCGTGGAGGTCGGGCTGCCCAGCGGCCACCATGACTTCGCCGGAACCGGCAAGCCCCTGTTGCAGAAGCTGGCGCAGCTCCCGGAGAAAGTCGAGGA
>QHNT01000405.1 GCA_003218515.1 Verrucomicrobiota bacterium
GTAAGTGTAACGAGGCCGAACCGAGTTCGCGGGACGCTACGGCTCGCGCTTTCGCCTCCCCCAGCCTCGACGCACAGAGTCGCCCCCGTACGCTTTGGGTTCGGCTACATGACTCTCGACCAATTGCCATGATTAACTCTTTTCAGTTAACTAGAACCAGCCAAGCTTTGCTTGGCGCTTTCCAGATGGACACGGATTAACACGGATGATGTTTTCGCAATCGAATCTAGTCATAAAAACATAGGCTTTTCGTCTGCGCGCGTCGAATTCGTGTGAATTCGTGAAATTCGTGTCAGATTCTTCTGCTTATCCGTGTCCATCTGTGTCCATCCGTGGTTGATTTACCGATGAAATGACCTCGTGAAATCGTCGCCTTTGATCTCGACCACTTTCTTTTCGAACTTCGATTCGGCAATCAATTGCTGAAGCTTCTTCTCGAACGCCGCGCTGTCCATCGGTAATTCAACGGTCTGGCCGATCAACGAGGAATACAACATCGCGTTGGCCAGTTCCACGGAGTGTACTCCCTCTTCGCCGGGCGCGATCAGCGGCTTTCCGTCGAGAATAGCGTCCACGAAGTTTTGCATGAGGGTCGCGTGCGGGGTGGCGGCGTCTTCAAAAGGGATGTCCTCCTGTCGGGCCTCAGGTTTTGCGAAGCCGACTTTCGCGGACTTGCTGAATTCAATCATGTCGGTTTCGTTGCGCGCGAAGGAAAGCCGGCTATTTTCAAGCACGACCTTGCCGCGCGTGCCGGCGATTTCGAATCGGTTCGTGCCGGGCGCCTCGCCGGTGGAGGTAATGAACACGCCGGTCGCGCTGTTCGGATATTCGAGGCAGGCAGTCACGTTGTCCTCGACCTCGATGTTGTGGTAGCGGCCGAGCTGGCAGAAACCGCGGACGCGCGATGGCATACCGAGCAGCCAGGCGATTACGTCGAGGTTGTGGAGGCATTGATTGAGCAACACGCCGCCGCCTTCGCCCCGCCAGGTCGCGCGCCAGCCGCCGCTGGCGTAGTACGCCTCAGTGCGATACCAGTCCGTGATGATCCAGCTCATGCGGACGATTTCGCCGAGATCGCTGTTCTGGATCAGTTCTCGGATTTTCAGATAACGCGGCTCGGTGCGGAGTTGAAACATCGCGGCGAAAACCTGCTTCGGATGTCTCTTCGCGACAGCGATGAGCCGTTCGGCATCGGCTTTGTGCGCGGAGATCGGCTTCTCGACCATTAAATGCATCCCGGCCTCCAGCGCGGCAATGCCGATCGACGTGTGCTGGTAATGCGGCGTGGCGACGATGACGGCATCCACTTCGCGCGACGGGACCAGTTTCTCAGCGCGGTCGAAGACTTTCAGTCCTTTGGCTTTGTAAGGATCGAGTTTTTGCGGCGAGGTGCTGCAAACGGCGACGAGTTCGCAACGCAGCACCTTGCCCTCGAGCAAATAGCCGGCGTGGTGTTTGCCGATATTGCCCATGCCGATGATGCCAAGACGAACTTTGTTCATACGTGGTCAAAAAGATTACTTTCGCTTCCTTTTCCCGGTCAACTCGTCGGCGAGCGCGCCGGCGTCATACACCTTGCGCAGCGCCTCGATAATCGACTGCGAACAAACGGAGACGGCCCGCGCCTGCCTGTCCGTGTAGGCGAAGTCGAGCACCAATGACTGGATGTTGCCGTCGAAGATGATGCCGACGAATTCGGTGTCGCGGTTGATGACCGGGCTGCCGGAATTCCCGCCGATAATGTCCGCCGTGCTGACGAAATTGAACGGCGTGCTCAGGTTGAGTCGGCCCTTGCGCTTCAGCCAACGCGGGGGGATGTCGAACGGCGGCTGGTTCTGATGTTCTTCGCCGCGCTGGTAAAGGCCGGCGAGCGTGGTCTGAAACGGGATTTGGGCGCCGTTTTCCTCGTAGCCCTTCACCACGCCATACGCGAGCCGCAGCGTGAAGGTCGCGTCCGGATAAGTGCTCGTTCCCTCAATGGCAAAGCGGGCTTTGGCGATTTGCGCGTGCGCCTGTTGTTTCGATTCGGTTTGCGTTTCGATGATCTTGCGCACCGCGCGGGCGTCCGCATCGATCAATCGCGCGACACGAGCGGGTTCGTGTAGCCGAGCTTGCCGGCGAGAAACGTTAGCGAGTCGGCCAGCGTCAACTGTTCGAGGTCGTCGTAGATGGGCTTTTCTGAAAAGAGCTGGAATTCGAGCGACGCGAGGCCCGCCTCGCCGAACTCGCGTAATCGCTCCGGATTCGGCTTTGGTTTTTCGTCGGCGGCGCGGAGCAACGTGCGGGCGATGCCGAACAGGTCGCTGTAAAACCCGTGTCCGACTTCGAGCAGGTTGTAGCGGCGCGCGTTTTCAGCGATGATTTTTTGCGCTTCCGCAACCTTGTCCCAGGCGCCGACGGCATCCTTCAATTCCGGATTGACGGCCACGGCGTCGCGCAATTTTTTCTCCGCCGCTTGTTTTTGCTCCATCAGTTTGGGATCGAGCACGCCGGCGAGTTCGCCGATGTACGCCTTGCGGCTGTTCTGCACGCTGAACAGGTCTTCCTTCGCGCGGCGGGCATTCTCGTCGCTGCGGGCGCTGTAGCTGGCGAGCAGCACTTCGAGTCCGTGCAGGCGTTCCAGCGCGTAAGGCAGGCGTTGGTCACGCACGTATTCCAGTTCGGCGACAGTGAAAAGCCGGCTGGTGCGGCCCGGATGGCCGGAAACGAAGACCAGTTCATTTTCGGAAACGCCGGCTTCGCTCCATTTCAAGTAATGCTGTAACTTCGCCGGCTGGTCGTCTTCATAAACGCGGAACAGGCAGATATCGAGATCGAAGCGCGGATACTCAAAGTTGTCCGGATCGCCGCCGTAAAAGGCGATCTGCTGCTCAGGCGCGAAGACGAGGCGGACGTCCGTGTATTTCTTGAAGCGATAAAGATGATACTGGCCGCCCTGGTAAAGCGTGACCACGTCGCTGCGCAAACCGGTCTTGTCGAACGATTCCTTTTCGATCTCCGCCATCACGGCGCGGCGGGCGAGGAACGCCTGCTCAACGGCCATCTCCGGTTTGACGGCGGCGTTCACGCGCGTCGTGACATCCTCGATGCTTACGAGCACGTTGAGTTCGAGATCGAGACACCGTTTTTCTTCCTCCTGCGACCGGGCGTAAAATCCGTCGCGCAGGTAATTTTTGTTTTTGTCACCGAACTTTTGCAGGGCGTCGGCGCCGACGTGATGATTCGATATCACCAGGCCGTCCTCGGAGACAAAGGAACCGGAGCCGCCGCTGTTGAAGCGCACGGACGATTTCTGGACATGGTCGAGCCACGTTTCGGTCACATCGAAGCCGTATTTTTCCTTGAGCTGTTTGCGCGGCGGGTGGTTGAACAACCACATGCCTTCGTCCGCCTGGAGTGAAGGAGAAAAAGTCGCCATAAAAATAATCAGCGCCGTGCCGGGAAGCCAGCGGGTTGGATTCATTTTCATAAACCGGCTGGATATTAAAAGTCCCGATTCTCCATGAGAAGAAATAAACAACGAAAGTGTCACCGCCAGAGCCACGTCAGCAGCGGGGCGAACACCAGACTGGGCAAGTAATCCGCCAGTTCGATTCTTTTCAGTTCGAAAATGATCAGCGCGACGCAGAATACCAGCAATCCGGCGGTGGCGTTGATGGGATCAAGCAGCGAGTATTTCGCCAGCCAGGGCTGAGCCAGTTTGGCGAGCAGCGTGATCGTGCCCTGGCACGCAATGACCGGAACGACTGACAACGTCGCGCCCAGGCCAAACAGGGTGACGAAGGCCATGGTCGCCAGGCCGTCCATCACGGCCTTCACAGCGAGCGGCTTGAAATTCCCGGTCAACCCGTCCTCCAACGGTCCCAGGATCGACAGCGGCGCGACGCAGAAGAGAATCGAGCAGGTCACAAAGCCGTCGTAGAACCGTCGCCCACTGTCCGGCCGCGCTTCGGAAATTTTTTGTTTGGCGTACTGGCCGAGCCGGTTGAGGGATTTCTGGGTGCGCAGCAGTTTGCCGGTCAGATTGCCAAGCATGAGCGCGAGGAGGACAATCGTAAGCTGCTTGAGGACGCGCAAGAAACCGCCGTTGAGCGCCTGCCACGTCGCGCTCAAACCGACATAGACAGTGAAGGCGCCCAGCAGGATTTTCAGCGCAGTTTGATGAGCGACCGGGATTTGTTTTTTCGCAGTCAGCCCGGCCACGCCTCCGATCAGAATGGCCGCGGCGTTGATGATGGTGCCAACCATGCGGCAGACTGAAACACGCGCGGGTCAAAGTTCAAAGCGCAAAGTGCGATGGCGCACCGCAACTCGACACCATCACCATGCCGCTGGTCGATTCCCTCTCCCCACGACGCAGGAGTGGGGAGAGGGTAAGGGAGAGGGGACTCCCATTAGCCGCGCCAATTCGATGGAACGTGCCCCTCTCCCCAGCCCTCTCCCCGCTCGTGCCTCGCAGGGACAGGGAGCGGGAGGCTTCCACGATGGTGGTAGTATCCAGATGCGCCCATGTGCGAGGCGTGCCAAAAATCAGCGTTGCAATCCACCGCGACAAAAGGCAAGTTCACCCTCCTGGTACGGGGCGTAGCGTAGCCTGGCTAGCGCGCTTGTTTCGGGTACAAGAGGTCGTGAGTTCGAATCTCACCGCCCCGACCATTCAATTCAGCCTGATAACATTGGTGAAAACGAGCCTCCCCTCGGCTCCATGATTAAGGAGGCCAATCTAAACCGCACAGATAGCGCACAAAAACCGCCCGAATCAGAAGCCAAGTCCATGAGATTCCCGGTCATTATCCGGCATCGGAAAGCCGAGGCCAAAATCTACGGCAAGAGCAAGAGCTACCCCTTTTACCGGGTTGCCGCTTACGTGGGCGGCAAGCGGCGCATGACCAGCTACGTGACCTATTCCGAGGCCAGAGGCGCCGCCGACAAGTTGGTGCGGGACATTGCTGCTGGCTCGCAAGCCGCCGCCTTGACAGCCAGTCAGGCCAATGATGCCTTGGCGGCACTCCAACGTCTGGACGGCCTCTATCGAGACACCGGGCGCCGCGTGTCCCTGCTGGCCGTCGCGAGCGAATACGCCGAGGCTGCCCGAAAGCTCAACGGGCAAACCTTGGGCGCGGCCGTGGAGGGCTACCTTTCCACCGTGGTTAACCTCAAGCGCATGGACTTGGGGCAGGCCGTGGAAAGGTTCATCCAGGGCCGTTCGCACAAGACCGAAGCCAAAAACGGAAAGCGCCCGCAGCTTTCAGGCGGCTATCACTACATCGTGTCCATGTGGCTGCGGGAGTTTGCCAAGACCTTTCCGAACACCGCCGTTTCCGACCTGACCAAAGACCTGCTCAACGCCTACATGTCGCAGCATGGCGACGTGTCCGCCCGAACACGAAACGGGCGACGGACTGTCGTGGGGATGTTCCTGAAATGGTGCGTACGCCAAGACTACCTCCCCGCAGGCCATCGGCTGTTTGAGGCCGACGGGATGGCCCATGAGACTTCCGAACCGGAGGCCATTGACTTCTACACTCCCGCCGAACTGTCCTGCCTCCTGCAAACCACCAGCTTGAAGACCGAGCACAGACACCTGCTCCCGGTGATCGCTCTGTGCGGACTGGCTGGGTTGCGCCTGCAAGAGGCGGTGCGCCTAACTTGGGAGGATGTGTTCCATGTGAAGGGCCACGTCGAGGTGTCCGGCACCAAGAGCAAGACCCGCGCACGGCGGCTGGTGACTGCCTGCCGAGCCCTGGCACAATGCCTCGCGCCGTACCGCAGCCGCTCCGGCCCGATTTGGACGCACGGCCTAGAAAAGTTCCATTCGGATTTCAACGCGCACTATAAAGGCCTCACCACGAAAGCTGAGGGCGCGAAATGGTTCAACGTGAAGCCATCCAGATCCGGCAAAAAGGTCATTCCGCTCCCCGCCGTCTCGCGCAAGCAGGCGCACTGACCAGCAACGGCGGTTGACAATGGTAACATAAACGCTACCACCCGCGGAATGACTGTTTCGTTCCGGCGAGAACAAACACCCCGAAAGAAATCTTTTTCCTCCTAACCTCCTCCTAACTGGTAAAAAAATTGAGGAGTTTGCGAGTCCCACTGGTTCCCCATCCGAAATGCAGGAAGACCCTGAATTTAACGGTCGTTGGCCACTTCAGTCCCCATGCGGGATATATGAAGCAGACTGTAAATCTGCTGGCTTACGCCTTCGCTGGTTCGAATCCAGCTCCTACCACCACCCTTCATACTCAACGCGGAACAGCGGTTTAATCGCGTATTTAAAGGCGCTTCGTAACGCAAGGCACGTTTGGCATAGTGCGCTTTTGTGCTTCTCCCTTCTCTTGCGGTCCTTTCAAAATGGACCGAAGAAAGTCATACAAAAAGAATACAATGCTTTCCGGTAAGTTGAGTCAAGAAAGATGCGAAAGCGCGCCTATTGGTCAAATTGCGGCATCCGGCGATTCGGCGGGGCCACGGTTGTGGCAAATTCTTCCGAGCACAGGTTGTCGGTGATTATGATTAGAACGGCAGCACTGCTGTCCGCTCCAATGGGAGGAGCCTGTGTAAAAGGTGGGCTCTGACCTATTGCCGGGTTGGTGTGCGAAATTGACAGGGCAAGAATAGAGACAACTAGCGCTAGCGGAGTGAATTTAGGCATATGGGTTCCAAGGTTTTGGTTAGCGGCTTATGATGATCGTGAGCATCCGAAGTCATGGAAGAAAAGAAGACAGGAACGTGAAGGTCCTACTACTGTTATCCGTCGCAGCCTCTTTGCGCGGCACGCATCGAGGTTTACTCCCGACAACCATAGACACTCCACATCCGATGGTTAGTCCCAAATGGAGACTCGGAAAGGATGAGCCAAACAGAACCCGCCAATTCCCTTGTTTACTTCCTAAGTCGCATCAATCAAGGGAAACAAAAGTGACATACATTGTCAATGCTTTTCTTTCAATGCTTTTCTTCTTCATTGATTCTTCCACTGCTTCCACTGGAAAAAGGCGAATCGGAACTAACACCGGGGACAATGAAGTCGCGTGAGGTTCTTGATGTTGGCCTCTTTTGCTGTCTCGGGGAGACTGTCGATCCAAATTTTGCCATCATTTATAATCGACCACTTTTTGTCGGCTCGTAAAATCACTGCATGAATGCGTTTCTTCTTGCGCTTATTTTCACCGTGGCCGTCTTCGCTGATTTTTTCTGGGAACCTTTCTCCAAGAAAGTCGCCAACGGCAGTTACTCCGCATCCTGTTAAACCAGCGGGAAGATAACGTTGACTTCTTCCTTTCCATTTTCGCTGACACTACAGGGCGGAAACAATTGGCGGAGGAGTATCTAGTGAATGCAATCAACACAAATCCCGAACACCCCGAGGCACTATACAACCTCGGGATATTCAAGCGACTTCAAGGCAAAGGCGAAGAATCGTTTCAATACCTTAAACGGGCCTATGAGGCGAGTAGCACCAACGCTACTTTCGCGCTCGCCTACCTCGAAACGTTTCTCTTTTCGATAGATCGACTTTCAGATACGCAGTCGATAGAGGCAATCATTAGGGGATTGCCGACACCGTCAAACGTTACAAGCCAAGAGGCAATAAGGATTGCGAAAAAAATGGGGGCCCACCGGCTGCGACCACCCGATCAGTATTGGGGCTATCTGGAACGTTACGTTACGAATACCGTGCATCCCAAAGCGCAGGACTTTTGGGAAGCGATAGCTGGCGATTGGTCCATGTCAAATCTGACAGGAGCACAACGCGCTCAGATTACCAACTGGGTGGACACCTATTTTAGCGACGATCAAAAACATCATTTTTACCTTTTCCCTCTGTTTCTCGGAAAACGCTAAGGATTCAAAGTGATGGCGACACAGCGTCGATTCAAATGGCCGTGCGAATGATGGCGTGCTGGTCAATGGTGAATCCGGGGATGCCGCGCAATCTCCTGTGGCAGCCGGATTCTACAGCGTGGGCTTGGCCTACCGCGCATTTCACCCGGGCACGCGGGACCCAGATTGGCGATAGCGCGGGCAAGTGCAAGGTTGGCGGTAAGGCTTCCATTACTGGCGGGAACGGGGCTAGCCAGCATTTGCTTATCCGCTTGACTCAGGTAACCACTATTGGTAGTTGTGCGCCGATGCCGCGTCCCACGTTTCCGTCCAGCGTGCGCGAGTTCCAGCGCCAGTTCAGCGACGAGGCGGCATGCCGGCAGTATCTCGAGGCCTGTCGCTGGGCGGATGG
>QHNT01000406.1 GCA_003218515.1 Verrucomicrobiota bacterium
CTGAAGCAACTGGTCCAGCGCGCGACGCGGGATTTTCCTTGCGATGAACGCCGGCAGCATCGGGCGCCACGCTTCGAGCTGTGCCCAGACCCGGCCTCTCCTTCTGCTCACCGCCTCCGCCAGGGCGGGCACAGCGGCAGGACCGATCTTCTGTAATGCCTGCCGCGCTTTGGCATTGTCGTGCAGCAGTTGCTCGACCCAATAACCGGGCGGCTTGCCCTCGTAGCGCGGCCCGCGGTTGAGCCAAAACACCAGCGCGCTCACAATTATCAGCGCGACAGCACCTACAATGGCGAAACGCCTTTTCAACTCGACAGAATATCGGGCAATTCCTGCAATCGGCGAGGGCAAAGATGGTGCACCGACCAGAAGTCTATTCTGCTCGTGAGCTGGCGGAGATTTTCCTGAGGGCGTCAGCCGCCGATTTCCGAACACCGGGGAAATCGTCGCTCAACGCCTTTCTCAGAGCGGCGGAAACATCTGCGGATTCTGATTTGATTTCGCCGAGCGCATGGGCAGCTTCTGCGCGAATCGAATTGTCTTCGTCGCGCAAGGCTTCGACCAGTGCTGGAACCGCCGTTTCTGCCGCTGAACCAAGCTCGCCTATAAACCCGACTACCCTTCCTCGCCCATAACGCTGATCGCTCTTGAGCGCTTCGAGGAACACCGGGAGTGCGATATCGGCGCTTTGTTCTGTTCGCCAGATCGCGCGTGCTGCAAAGGCGCGTACCAACTGGTCGTCATCTTTCAGCGTCTCTAAGTCGTTGCAGAGGTCCCGGGAGTTTGATCCAGAGCCTGTGCCACCCGAGTTCGATCGACTTTATGACCCCACCCTCGCTTTTCAACGCTCTGACAACGTAGGGAACCGCGGAAGAACCCATATCTGCCAACACCTCCTGATTAGGAGCATCATGTGCGGCCAGACCTGCGATCCAGAAGCTCACCGGTTTGCCCTGATAAACCGGCTCACGCTTAGTCAGAACAACGGCGAGCGCGAGTAACGCAATGAGTGCCCCGCTGATCGCAAGCCAGAGAAGCCGTTTCCGTTTCGCGGCTTGGGTACCAAACCAACTTCTGCGTTCGGGGCTGGCGCTCATTTGATGCCGGCCAGTCGTTCCTTCCAGATGTTGTAGAGCTAGGCGGGAACTGTCCACGGGCAACCCGGGCGACAGGCCCAACCTATGAAGCCGGGACCTGTCGTCCTTGGTTGCGTGTTAAGGAACAACTATTTCTTTTTTTTGCCGGATCTTTTCTTTTTCTTTTTAGCGGCCACAGATTTTCACCTCCGTTCTGTTTTGGGTTCTAATACTGTTGCCAAAAATGTTTGAAAAGAACGTAAACGTCTGGTCCGCGACAAGAGTTGTAGTGGAAAAAAAATTTTCTGACCAGTTTTAATTTCAGAATTTATTGGGCGCACAAAAAAAATTTCTTCGACCGGAAAAAGTTTCCCCGCTAACGTTTGGCGCGATGGGCAGTGACACTCAACTCACTCCGATGATGGCGCAGTATCGACGCATCAAAAGCGAACTGCCCAAAGACGCGTTGCTGCTCTTCCGCCTCGGGGATTTTTACGAACTCTTTTTCGAAGATGCGGAAACCGGCGCGCCACTGCTCAATGTTGCGCTCACCAAACGCGGCGTCGTGCCGATGTGCGGCATTCCCTACCACGCCGCCAGAGGCTACATCGCGCGACTGCTCAAGGCCGGGCGCAAGGTCGCCATCTGCGACCAGATGGAGGACCCGCGGCCCGGCCAGCTCGTCCAGCGCGCCGTCACGCAAATCCTCAGCCCCGGCACGCATTTCGACGAGCGACTGCTCAGCGCCGAGCGGAACAATTATCTCGCGGCTATCTATCAGAGCGGCAAGATGTTCGGTCTTGCGCTGGTCGATTTCACCACCAGCGATTTCAACGCGACCGAACTGGAAAATGAAACGACGCTGATGACCGAACTCGAACGCTTGCGCCCGGCGGAAATTATTTATCCGGGTGCAAACGCCGCAGTGGGGAGACTGTTGGCCGGAGGGAACCCGCCCCAGGCTCCTTCCAGGAGGGGAACTGGGACGCAGACCACGACTGAGATTACTCCGGAAGAGGTTGGCAGTGGAGCTGCATGGAATCTGCGATGGGTGCTCAACGGTTACGACGATTGGGTGTTTGCGCCGGAAACCGCGCAGTTCACGCTGCGCGACCATTTCAAGGTCGCGTCGCTCGACGGTTTCGGATTAAGGAATCGAGCCGCGGCCATTGGCGCGGCGGGCGCCGTGCTGCACTATCTCACACAGCATTTGCAGCGCGATGTGGCGCATCTGACGCGGCTTTCGTTTTATCAATGCGCCGATTTCCTGGTGCTGGACGCCATCACGCTGCGAAACCTGGAAATCCTCGAACCACTCCATCGCGACGCGCCCAAGCCCGGCTCGCTTTACGCCGCGATCAATCGCACCATGACGCCCATGGGCGCGCGACGCCTGCGCGACTGGCTTTCGCAACCGCTCGCGGCGGTCGAACCGGTTCAGCGCCGACAGGCAGCCGTGGGAGCGTGGCTGGACAACCCGCCCGCGCTCGAAAGTTTTCGCCAGCGCCTGATCGAGGTGCGCGACATGGAGCGGACCATCAACCGGCTCAGCGCCGGCACCGGCAACGCGCGCGATTTGCTCGCGCTGCGCCTGGCGCTCGAACAAATCCCGGCGTTGAAGGAGATTCTCAAAAGCGTGGGACAGTCGGCCAGCCTGTCTCCGATTTCACTCCGCGAACTGCCAAAGTTGAACGACGGCGTCGAAAGAAATGAGACAGGCGCGATGCCTGTCCCGCTTTTAAGCGAGTTGGAATCGCAGCTCAGCGAGCTTCCCGACCTCGTCGAATTGATTTCCCGCGCGATCGTGGACCAACCGCCGCTCGCCGTGAAGGATGGCGGCCTTATCCGCGACGGCTTCGACGCCAATCTCGACGAGCTGCGCAACGCGTCGCGCGAAGGCAAGGATTGGATCGCGAAACTCCAACTGGACGAAATCGAGCGCACCGGCATCGCGTCGCTCAAGGTGCGGTTCAACTCTGTCTTCGGCTACTATCTCGAGGTCACCAGGGCGAATCTCGACAAAGTTCCGCCCCATTACGTCCGCAAGCAAACGATCGCCAACGGCGAGCGGTTCATCACGCCGGAATTGAAGGAAATGGAGGGCAAAATCCTCGGCGCCGAGGAGCGGAGCATCAAACTCGAATACGAACTGTTCCTCCGCGTGCGTGAGGCTGTCATCGCTCAACTTGCGGCGATTCAGCGAAGCGCTTCCGCATTGGCACAACTGGATGTTCTGGCCTCGTTCGCGGAAACCGCGCGGCTGTTCAACTATTGCCGTCCGCAAATCGGCAACGAAGGCCTGCTGCAAATCCGCGACGGCCGGCATCCGGTGCTCGACCAGGCGCTGACCGCGGAGCGCTTCGTGCCCAACGACACCGAGCTGGCCAGCACGACTCCGATGCTTCCCCCCTCTCCGCCGCCGGCGGGGGAGAGGGCCGGGGTGAGG
>QHNT01000275.1 GCA_003218515.1 Verrucomicrobiota bacterium
TAGTTGAAAAGCTCCAGCGTATGTTCCTGGGCGCTGCTGTCGCCGTGCGGCCCGAGCGCAAACCGCCCAGGCCTAAGTTGTCGCTGTATCGTTCGTATCATTTTCAGAGGCGGGTCAAAAAAATCGTGTTTTGAACAACATGCGCCTAATTCAATGGCAGTGGGGAAGGGGTGAGGGGGTTCATGGGAAGGGAAAAAATTGGACGTGAATCGAAGCCATGAACCGGTCGCAATCCCCCTCAACCGCCCTCCGGGCACCTTCCCCCCCACTGGGGGAGAAGGACGGGATGAGGGGGTACGGTTCATGGAGAGGGAAAAAATTGGACGTGAGTGTGCAGTTAGATTTGGGGAGCACATATTCAGTTCAAACAGCGAAACACGCGAAATACGCCGAAGCAGATGGGAGAGCAGACCGAATGCTCGCTATCTTCGTGACGAGTTCTGGATGGCCTCCACGGCGCACAAGGCAACGGGATCGCCGGCGACAGCCCCCCTGCCATTCGATTGCTGGTCGCGGACAAAATCGATGAAAGTGGTGGGTCAGGCATGTAGCGCGTTTTGCGCCCCGGCCCACGGTTGCTACCTCTGATAAACCGGGCCGTTGAAAATCTCGTTCGGAAGGGGAGCTTTGTTTATGAGGTACCAGGAGAGGTTCCATTTCACGAGTTGGGCCGAGCCGCCAAACATCCCAACCACGGCTCCTCCAGGGAAATTGGTCCTGGTACTGGGTCCATTGGGATTCGGAAGATTAAACCATCCAGGGACACCGGCATGACGAAGGGACACGCCGTTACCGGCGTCTCCCGGCGGCGGGACGTTTGAAGCATCATTAAAATTAAATGGATCCAGTTCATTCTGTTCCCACAACTGCCAGTCGGTGGCGAGAAAGTCGCTCAGTTTGTAGGTTTTCCCATTAAGGTCCGCTTTGCCGATGTTATTATAACCGCCAATCGTGCCGTCCCAACAGTAGGAGGTGAGCTTGACCGGCCGACCCAACCAGAGTTGCTTTAGCTTGCCCCCGCCGCGGGTCGCCGCATCTTTTGGACACCAACAGATTTTGTAGTCGGTCAGTAACGGTCCAAGCTGGCTGATTTTAAAAAAGGCCACCTGATTGCTGAACTGAACGGAGTTGACGTCCTTACCTGCAGCCGATTGTGGGGCGGGTGGACCGCCGGGAATGCGACCATTGTTCTTGGTCGCGTAAACCCAACCGTCGGGGCCGCTGAGATCCCCACCCCAGGTCGGATGCGCGACATGATCGTTGTTGTCTCCAGCATACAGGTGGCTGGCCAGGAGCATTTGCTTCACATTGTTCAGGTCGAGCGTCATTTGGGCGCCGTCCTTGGCCCTGCTCAGCGCCGGCAGCAGCAAGGCCGCCAGGATCGCGATGATGGCGATGACGACGAGCAATTCAATCAAGGTGAACCCAGTTCTTTTGGCGGATTGGCCTAAGAGAATTCGCTCCGATGATTTCATATCAGCTCACTGGTTGAATGGCATTGGTTGCGTGCGAACAAGGTCAATCTAGGCGAAACCGGTCTTTGGTCAACCGACAATTGCACGGGCATTCAAACGCACACTCGCGCCAGGTCTCAGGACGATGGCAGGGCTGGGCCAGGCGAAATCGGACTGAGGAGCACCTCAGGCATGCAGCGCCCGTTGCACTTCGGCCCACATCTGGTCGAGCGGCTGGGTTTTGTTCAAGTAACCGGCGGCCCCCTTTTGCCGCGCCTCCTGGAGGGTCTTTTCGTCCAGACCGATGCCGGAAAAAAGAATGATCGGGAGGTCAGGACGGCCTTTTTTGATCGGTTCCAACAGGTCCAGGCCGCTGGATTTTTCGCCGAGGTTGATGTCAAGAATCACCAGGCGAATCGGCAGCTCGTTGACAAGTCGCAAGGCGTCGGCCCCGGTGCTGGCAGTGCTCACCGTGCAGCCGCGGCGTTTGAAGTAGATCGACAGCAATTCACGCGTGGGAGCTTCGTCGTCCACCACCAGAATGTGCTCGCTCATGGGTCCATATTTTTTCAACCTGTCGCCGAAAACGCAAGCAGAACGCTCGTCGGCAACGCACCTTTCGCCGGGCTTTTCTACCGCTTGGTAAGCCAAAGTTGCCGGCTGATCACCGTCCGAAGCAGGCGCCCCGTCGTCTTTACTGGCGAAGGTAATGTTAGCCCTCAAACGGCCTGTGGAATCCGAGCAAGGTCTGGCGGCTAGTACGACAACACGGAGATTTCGTTACATCCCAAGGCTCCCGCCCGTCGCCAGGCCAGCAGGTAGGGCGCGTCACTCCGTGCGCGCCGCAGACTCGAATCTGTTCACCAAGCGGCGCGCACGGAGTGACGCGCCCTACCTGACAGACATCGAAATTTCTTTGTCACAGTACTAGCGGACCACGAGGTTTTGAACCCAGTTGCCCGGCTTCGTTTTGCCGATCCAAAACGCTTCGCCCACTCCAACCATGGGTGGATTGGAATCCCATTTTTTCGCATCGTATTCGTAAATCACATAATTCTGGCGGTCGCGGTCAAACAGGTGGACCACGTCGCCTTCACTGATCGGGAAGCCGAGGTCTGAATGCAGCCGGCCTGGCTTGGGGATCTGCGAACTGCGAACAGAAAAACCGGCGGCAATGGGAAGCAGCAGATTCCCTTGCATCACTTCGCCGGTGAAGTTGATGTTCTTGAAGTCGGAACTCGGATTGAAAAAAATCGCGCCTTCGCCTGGCACGAGGGTCTCATTCGCGTTGATCCATTTGCCTGCCCTGACGGTGTTCTCGGTGAGTTTGAACAGGCGCGTGTCGAACTTGTTGATCGTGGTGCCCTCGGGCGCGTCAGAGAGGATCGAACTGATGGTGTTGGACGGCGCCTGCAGCGGATTGGCGATCATCGAGTAACCTGGCGGCACGTTGATCGTGACGTAGCCAACCACGTTGTCGGAGAAAATCGCCTCAGCGAGCACGCGGTAAAAGCGATAACTGAACTTGGACGCCTCCGAGTCCACGTAATCGACCGGTTCGCCGCCGGATTTGCCCGCCGACACGGCCTGCCAGTTTTGCAGGTTGGAGGACACCTGGATTTCGTAACTGGCGCCTTTAGGAATCTGAAACTTGAATTGAAACGGGCCATACGGAAAGCGAACGCCGGAGTGCAAATGCGGAGGCACCAGGGCCGCCAGTTTGCTCTTTTTGCCAAACAAGCCCGTGATGGATTCACCCACACTGCCCAGAAAGTTCTTTGGGTCCATAGTTTGCCAGTTCCAGTCTGACTGGATGAAAGATTCTTACGACTATCCGGCGGTTTTGGCAACCTATCGCGTTGAAATCGCCGCGGAGAAAATACCTAACCTCTTTGCGTGTTTCTCACCGGAGTCCTCGCGCGTTCGCGGCAGCCGCGAACAAAGCGTCGATTTCATTTGCCCCGCCCGCTGAAAGGCAGTCAGATCTTTGGGTCCACAATGACGACCGTGAAAGCAAGCCTCATCGCGAATGTCATCGCGCTGTTGACAGGAGTGGCCCAGGCGGCGGACGCGGCGGGCCGGCAATCCATCGACCGCCTTTGGGCCGGCCGGTTCAATTGGACAGTCGGGCCCCCGTTGGTCTCGCCCGCGGTTCGACCTGAGGACCCCTGCCAGTCCGTCAAGGATCCGTCGCTCGTCCGGCACAATGGCCGATGGCACCTGTTCTGCACCATCCGCAGTCAGAAGCGCACCCACCAAATCGAATATCTTTCGTTCGCAGATTGGAAGGACGCCGACAAGTCCGAGCGCCACGTGCTCAAAATCAGCAAGGGTTACTTTTGCGCGCCGCAGGTGTTCTATTTCGCGCCGCAGAAAAAGTGGTATCTGATCTGCCAAGTCAACGAGCCGTCGCGCAAACCGGCATTGCAACCCGCCTTTTCCACAACCGGGAACCCGGCGGACCCGGATTCGTGGAGCAAACCCACGCTGCTCTACGCGCAGCAGCCGGCCCGTGTGAGGGCATGGATTGACTTTTGGGTGATTTGCGACGACGCGCGCGCTCACCTGTTCTTCACTTCCAACGATGGGCGGATGTGGCGGGCGGAAACAAAGATGGCCGACTTCCCCGGAGGCTGGAACGAGCCGGCGGTTGTGTTGCGCGACGACATTTTCGAGGCCAGCCACACCTATCGGCTCAAAGGGTTGAACAAGTTTCTGACCGTGGTCGAGGCGCAGGACGGGGGTCGGCGTTACTCGCATTGGACCGACTCCTTCAGCCACGGGGAGTTGTTGCGGGACGGATTCGATCAGAACCTTGAAGTTGATCCGGTTAATTTGCGTTTCCTCTTCCAGGGCGTCACGGACGAAGCCAAACGTGGAAAAGCCTACGGCGACATTCCGTGGCGGCTGGGAATCCTTGAGCCGGCAGATCAGCAACCCTCAATGAAGCATCGGTAACGGATTCGGCTCGCGAATCAGCTCCGCGTCGAGGTCGAGAAAAAAGTCGAGTCGGCGGTCGGTCTCCGTGCCATCAATAGAGCGCGCCATTAGAATGTAAGCCGCGTAGTGGTTTCCCTCCGACTCGACGAGGCTCGCGTAGAACTTTGCCAGCTCGGCGTCGATGGATTCCAACTCCCGGGCCAGGATTTGAAACTTTTCGCAACTGCGCCCCTCGATCAGCGAGCAGCAGATCAGATGGTCGATGACTTGATGCCGTTGCCCGTTGCGCACCGACTTCATCAAACCGGAAATCCACGGGCTGGGGTGCGGCTGGCCAAACGGTACGCCGCGCCGCTTCAGCAAATCGAGCACGAGTTGGAAGTGCTGCAGTTCTTCGATGGCAATGGAATTGAGTTCTTCGACACGAGGATAGAGGTCGCGATATTTTTCCAGGTTCAACGCGGTCGTGGCGGCCTTCCGTTCCAGGTGCGCGTGGTCCACCAGCACGGCGGGCAGATCGGCCAGAACTTTCGGCAGCCAGTCGGCCGGAATTTTTTCGCGAAACAACAGCATGTGAAGAAGTCATTTCCAGGTGATGCCGACCAGATTGGTTCTGGCATGATTCACCAGGATAAGATTGTTGTTGGCGAGAACGGCCTCCAGAACGTTTTGCGCCGTCACATTTTCCAGATGGAGGGAGACGGCAGGAAATGATTGCTTCAGCACTTTTGGGTCAATCTGCACTTGAAGGTCCGCCTGCCTCGCCAGGACTCGAATGACATCGAACAGGGGTGCGTCTTCGAATTCCACTAACGGCAAAACCTCTGGCGCCAGCACTGGCGTCTCAACTTCGAGCGACGCAAGCCGGGGCCAGACGGCGTCTCGCCCGTCCCAGAGACCGGAATATCTTCTCCAAGCCGCCGCGAGTTGTGGATTGCCCCCGCCATCCACACCATCCAAGCCAACGGAATAGAGGTGGAGCAAGCCATCCGATTCCTGGCGATAACGCAGCGGCCGGCCATCCATGTAATCCACGGGAACGGCCGCAAAAAACTCCGGTGAAAGCGCGTCGAGGTTGGGTGGGAACTTCCCATGGCGGAGTTGATAACGCTTGAGCGAGATCGCCGCCACGGTCAGGCTGCGGTATGTTTCCGTTCGCATTACGACTTCGTGCGCACGCACAAAATTTCCCCAAACCATCCGGCTCATTTGGAAACGGAGGCCATTGTATTTGTCGAGGATCGAAGAGGAGCGGACCCTTGGTGGATTCAGTTCGGCTGACAGGCGGACCCAGGACTTGTGTTGGACCGCCGTCCGCGTGGCATCGAGAGTCGGCTGCATTTCCTTCAGATAATTCAGTTCGTCCGATGCGGACCAGGCTAGGCGCCACACTGGATCGAAAACGTATTCCCGGACAACATCTGCTGCGGATCGAGTCTGTGCGGGAGGGAAAGTGAATTGCGGGCGAACGCTCGCGATACCATTACTCCGCGAATAGGCGAACCACGTCAGCGTCCTCGCCCGTTCCATTTCCCACGTGAGCGGGAATTCTTCCAACCACTTTGGTCTTTCCCACTCATGCTGCAATTCGGCCAGTTCTTCGTCGGTCCATCCGGGTGCTTGAAGCGCGGCCCAGGTGGCGTCGAGCGCCAGATCGGCGATGGCGACCCGGATCATCTGGTTGATCAGAGACAGGTCGTCTCCATGCAGACGGGTCAGACGAATCAACGAGCGCAATGAGGTTAGCGCTGACGGGAATCGACGCTCGTGCAGTTCAAACATCGTCGCCAGCGCGAGCCACCTGGCAGTCGATCGTTTGGCGGCATAATTTCCAGAAGTGCCGAGGCTTCGATAGTTCACGCCACTCGCGGCTGCCGGCGTTTGCAACACTTCGTGGATCTCCTCGAGGCTTTCGCGCGCGGCGGCCAACTGTAGTGCCACCATTGCCCAGGTGTTTGTCCCGTCTGGAACCCGATCCGGCACCTCCTTCATCCATAGAGCCGTTGCTTCGCCCGGCCCGGCAATCTCGAGTGGCTTGAAATTTCCTGGCTCGATTGAGAGGCTGCGCAATTGATTCGCCGCCGTGTTGAATCGGAAAAGATTTGTGTCAACGATGGAGAGAGTTGGCGGCGCGATTTCGTCGATGGAGAATCTTTCACCGCGCGCGGCCATCTGTGCCTTCCACGCCTGCAACGAACGATTGCCCGCCAGATGATTGATCCACACAACAACGGCGACCAGACCAAGAAACACAAGTATTCCTGCGAAGATTTTGCGGGAAATACTCGGCGGACTCATCCTGGAACCAATACCATGCTGGTAGGAAGGTTGCGAACATGGTCTTGCATTTTCCGCGTGTCGGCGTTGGATAAAGCCATGTTTCCCTACGTAACGCTGGCCAAAGACAAGAGCTGGCAGCCCGGCCCCTACGACGGCGTTGAGCTGCTGGTGTTGCACAAGAACGAAATGACCGGCGGCGTGACGATTCTGCGAAAGTTCCGGGCCGGTTTGACCGTGCCGGCCCACATTCATCCACTGGCGAACGAATACTGCTACGTGCTCTCGGGCGAATGGGAGGAGAGCGGCGCGGTTTACACCACCGGCGCATTTTTCTTCGCGCCCAAAGGTGTCAAACACGGTCCGCACCACGCCAAGACCGAAGTCATCAGCCTGACGGTGTTCGACGGGCCGCTGACGGTGGAGTAGCTCGTTCCGCGCCGGTGTCAGCAGGCGAGTCAGCGCGCCGTTCCGATGGACAGACCCACGAGCCGGTTCACCACGATCTCCAAATCGGCCAGCTCTTCTGCAGATCGGCATTTTGCCGGGCGCAACGCGACAGCACCACCAAGCTGCTGTGGCGCACGTATTCCCCTCACCCGGCGTGAAGGCCACCCTCTCCCCATCGGATGGGGAGAGGGAAGGGTGAGGGGCCTTCGGAAATCTTGCCGGCCAGACTCGATACGGTGGTCACCCGCATTTTGCCCGCGGCGCCATTTAGAATTTACTTCGCGTCCAAACTTTGCTTTAATCCCCGGCTTTTCTGTAACTTACCAGTCTCCTGGCGTGTATTGTCAGGAACGGCGCTCGGTTCCCGTTTAACTGCATGTGCTGACGCAAACCAACGAAATATTTGTTATGAAAGACCCTGTTTGTAATCCACTCAACCGCGTGTCGGCTTTGCCTCGCCGCACTTTCCTCAAAGGCGTCCTGGCCGGCACCGGCATGTTGGCCGCGGGCGGCCCGTTGTCCGCCGCTGAGTCCCTGGTGAGCGATTCCACCGCGACGAAACCCGCCTTTCGCGGACCAAACGTTATCCTGGTTCGCTTCGGCGGTGGCGCGCGGCGCAGGGAAACTATCGATCCGCAGTCCACCTACAGCCCGTTCCTCTGCCGCGAGCTGGCAAAGCGCGGGACGTTCTTCAACAACATGGAGATTGCGCAGATCGAGGGGCTGAATACCAGCCACGGCGAAGGCACGCTCAACATCGTCACCGGCAAATACGACAAATACAAAGACATCGAAAACAAATTTCTCGGCGCGCGTTTCGAGCCGAAGGTGCCGACCGTGTTCGAGTATCTCCGCAAATCGTTTGCCGTGCCGCCGCACCAAACGTTGATTGTCAACGGCGAGGATCGGCCCGACGAAGAATTCTACACGTTCAGCAATCACTTCGCCTACGGCATCAATTACCGCTCGAACATGCTCAGCCTTTATCGATTCAAAGCGTGGCTCATGCGCCGGCAGATCGCCGAAGGAAAACTGACCGACAAACAAATCGAGCAGCGGAAAAAGGAGCTGGCCAAATGGGAAAAGGTGGACTACCGCACCAGAGGCGAAGACCGCCAGGGACAGGAACTCGAAGCATTCTGGCAGCGCTGGCGCGAGTATTACGGCGACTCCGGTTTTGTGAATCCACGCGGCGACCGTTTGCTCACTGAGTTGACCGTACGCGCTATCAAGGAATTGCGGCCCAGGCTCCTCATGGTCAATTACCAGGACTGCGACTACGTCCATTGGGGCAACATGAGCCATTACACGCGCGCCGTTTCCATCATGGATGAGGGACTGAGGCAAATAGTCCAGACCGTCGAGGCCGACGCGGAATTTCGCGACAACACCGTCTTCGTCGTCCTCCCGGACTGCGGTCGCGACAGCAACCCATTTGCGGACGTACCGTGTCAGCACCATTTCGGCTCGCGCTCGGCGCACGAAATCTTCGCGCTGTTCGTCGGGCCAGGAGTGAAGCGCGGCGCGGTCGTGGACAAGCGCGTTGACCAAAGCCAGGTCGCCGCCACCATCGGCCAGCTCATGGGTTTCAAAGCGGAGTGCGCAGAACAGCGGGTCCTGGAGGAGGCCATCGCGTGAATCCCGAGGGACCGAGCGATCAACGCGGAACGGGAGCGCAGCCGCCTCGGCTGCTGTTCGGCGCGCCCCCGCGCCGAACCCCATCGCACGCGGCACAACCACCGGACACGGTAGAATTCGCAGAAGGACCAACGGCGAGGGCGCCGTTGGCCGCGCCCGTGGCGGGCGCGCTCCCCATATCTGATCCCGCCCATCTTCAGCCGCCGGTCATTCCTCAAGGAATTCCCATGCCTTCGCGCCTGCGCCGAATGCTTTTTGCGCCGGTAAAATTTTTTTGGGGAATGCTCTTCTGCCAAAGCGTGCTCGGCGCGTTGGCGGTTCTCGGCTGGACCTATCGTCTGATGCAGCGCTCGGTGCTCAAGTGCTGGTGGAAGTTGAGCGAGTCGTCGGCCCGGACCCGCGGCTTCGCGGAATTCCTCGCTGACGATCCGCGAACGCGCGAACATGCCCATTGGCCGAATTGGTTTCTGGTTCAAAATTTTCGCGAAGCGGTTCGACGCAATTCCGCCGCCAGTCTCCGCCGCCATTTGCTCGCGGTTCTGAACGCCGTTGGCCAATCGTTGTGGACCAATGTGCGTTTGGGCGTGCAGGGCATTTTCAACACGTGGGTGCTGACGTTGCCGGCGTGCGTGCTGATGCTTTTCGGCTGGTATGACGGCTGGAACAATTCGTTCAACAAAGGATACGAGCAGTTTTCGGTCGGACCCGGAGTCAGCGTGCTGGGCATCCTGCTGTTCATCGCGGCGATGCTTTACGTGCCGATGGCGCAGGCGCGGCAGGCCGTTACCGGCAAGTGGCGTGCATTTTATCAATTCCGGCTCGTTTGGACCCTGATTCGCCGTCGCTGGCTCGCCTGCTTCGGCCTCGCCATGCTCTACGCCCTTGGTTCGGTCCCCATGATGGTCCTGATGTCCGTCGTGATGTTCCTGCCCAATATCAATCCCGGCCTGGCCGACTCGACACCGTCGGAAACGATTCAAGTTTTGAACCGCTATTTTTTCTGGTCGGCGTTGTTCGTGTTCCCGGCGTTTGTCGTGCTGCGACTCATCGCTGCCCGCATTTATGGTTCAACGCTTCTGAGGGCGGTGCAGAGCGGAGCTGTTGCCCAGGACGCGCTGGCGGAAAGCGAATGGCATGTGTTACAACGCCTTGACTTGCTTCAGGTCCAGGCGCCGCGACCGCGTCATCCGGTTTGGCGAATCGTGGCCTGGGCTGGCACACGAGCGGGTCGCGTTACGTTCGGCTTCCTTACCGGGCTGGTTTGGTTCGTCTTCGTTGCGGAATTGTATATTGCGCAATTTTTTAACTACCGCGGAGCGACGGTCTGGCTGAATCAAACGCTCGTGCAATTGCCATGGTTTCATCATCTCCCGGCCACGCTGAAAAACCCGTGGGGCGATTTCTTCGTCGCCGCGACCATCGCTTTCGTCGCCTGGCGGCTCAAACGCGTGGCGATTTGGTTGAAATCCTTGCACCGACACTAAGTTTCTTTTGCCAATGGCCTAACCAATCTTCTTCCTGAACCGCAGCGCGCAGAGCGCAAACAGCGCCAGGCCCATGCCCGCGAGAATCACGAGGTGTTGCCAGAAGTCCGCGAGACTCGCGCCGCGAAGAATGACGGCTCGCGCCAGTTCGATGAAATAGGTCGTGGGAAGCAGCGAGCCGATCGCGTAGAAAATCCAGGGCATGGTTTCGCGCGGGAAGATGAAGCCGGAGAAAAACACCGACGGCATGATGAACACCATGCTCATTTGCAGGGCCTGGATTTGATTTTGCGCGCGCGTGGAGACCAGCAACCCCAGGCTCAACAGGCAAAAGATGTAAACGACGATACCGGCAAACAGCGCGCTCAGGCTGCCGGCGATGGGCACATGAAACAGCCAGTTCATGATGGCGATGAGGCCGCTCGCCATCACCATGCCGATGCACAGATAGGGCACCAGTTTGCCAAGCATGAGGCCCCAGCGAGACAGCGGGCTGACCAACAATTGTTCCAGCGTGCCGCGTTCGCGTTCCCGCACCAGCGACATCGCCGTTGCGAAGGTGGTCGCGATTTGCAGCACCACGCCGATGACGCCCGGCACAAAAAAGTTCGGGCTCCGCATGGCCGGGTTGAAGAGAATTTGCGGGCGCACCTCGACCGGCAGTTCGCGTCGGCCAGTCTCGCCGAGCAAACGGAAAACCGATTCACGGAATGACACGCCGAGCGCGGTGTTCAGCGCGGACGAAGCGATGGTGGAGCTGGAGCCGTCAATCAACACCTGCACTTGCGCGTTGCGGCCGGCGTGCAGATCGCGCGTGAAGTTCGGTGGAATTTGCAGACCGATGTAAGCTTTTCCCTGACGAATTGCCGCCGCCATTTCATCCACACTTTGCACTTCGCCGACGACGCGAAAGGTCTGCGTATTGACGAAGCGGTCGATGAGCTGGCGGCTTTCCACAGTGCGGTCCTCATTCAACACCACCATCGCCATGTGCTTCACGTCGTTGTCGAGCGCATAACCAAACGCGATCATTTCAATGAGCGGCGGAAAAAACATGAAGAACAGCGTCAGCGGGTCGCGCAGGACGACGAGAAATTCCTTGTAAAGAATGGCGTTGAAACCGCGAAAGGGGAGTTTCATGTCCGTGCCAGGGCGAGTTCGGAGAGCCGATCACAGAAATACCAAAATCCAAACTCCAAACTCCAAATAAACTCCAGCTTCCAAACTCCAAACAGCGCGTGACTATTTGAAATTTGATCTTTGGTGTTTTTTTGGAGTTTGGAGTTTGGAGTTTGATGTTTCTTCATCTTCCGTCTCCGTCGTTGCGGTTCGTCAACGCCACAAACACGTCTTCCAGCGACGGCGCGATCGGCCGGATGTCCGCCTGGTGAATGCCGACGCCGGCGAGCCGTTCGCGAATGGATTGTTCAGACACAGACTCGTCCACCAGCAGGTGCATGGACTGGCCAAACACCGTGGCCGTCCGAACACCCGGCAGTTGGCGTATGGCTTGCAGGCCGACCGTGACATGATCGCAAGTCACATCGAGGCGCTTGCTTTCGGGTGGGTTGACCACGGGCAACTGTTTCAAATCGTCCGGCTCGCCGCACACGACGAGCTTCGACATGTGGATATAGCCGACGTGGGAACATCGTTCCGCCTCGTCCATGTAATGGGTGGTGACGAACAGCGTCATGCCCATGCTCGAAAACTCAAAGAGCAGGTCCCACAACTCGCGCCGCGCCACTGGGTCGATGCCCGCCGTCGGTTCGTCCAGGAACAACACGCTTGGCTTGTGCACCAGCGCGCAGGCCATCGCGAGCCGCTGCCGCCAGCCGCCCGATAACAAGGCGGCCCGGCGATGCAAGTAAGGTTCGAGATGCGCGAGCGCGACCAGTTCATCGCGCCGCTGCAAAAGCCCCGCGCCGCTCAGTCCATAGAGCCGGCCGTAAAACATCAGGTTTTCGTGCACGGTCAACTCGTCGTAGAGCGAGAATTTCTGGGACATGTAACCGATCAGCGACTTGATGCGCTCCGTTTCACGGGCGACGTCGTGGCCGGCAATCGTTGCGCGACCCTGGCTCGGCTCCAGGAGGCCGCAGAGCATCCGGATGACCGTGGATTTGCCGGAACCATTCGGGCCAAGGAAACCGAAGATGGAACCCTTGCTGACGGTGAAACTGACGTGATCGACCGCAGTAAAGTGGCCGAACTTTTTAGTCAGGTTTTCACACGCGATCATGATGGAGCCTCAGCGAATGACGTACGTAACGCTCATCGTTCCGATACTGTTGAATCCCCGTTAAAAGCGCAACCGATAAGACCCTTTTGAAACAGTGAAAGGTTATCCCTTCGCGATTTTCTTTTTCCGCAAGGATGCCGCGCAACCCGCACGCAAAGACGCGTGCGCTACGAGCAAACCTCCTCCGCCTTCAGCTTGGTCAGATCTTCCACCAGCCAGTCCGGCCGATACTCCTTCAGTTCTTCAGATTTTGCGCCGCCCGTCGTCACGGCGAGCATCTTCGCCGTAATGTGTCGCGCGCATTGGATATCGCGCGGTGTGTCGCCGATGACGAGGATTTGTTCGCCGCGCAGAGAGCCGTTCAGCAACTGACACCCGCGTTGTCTGGCGATGGCGGCGATTTGGTTGCGGTCTTCCTGGTCGTCCGCAAACGCGCCGGTCTGGAAAATCTCCCAGAGCTCGAAGTGGCGGAGTTTGATTTCCGCTCCGAGCCGGATGTTACCGGTCAACAAGCCAATCGCCGGCGGCTGGGGCAGCGCGTGCAGTTGATGAATGAATTCCCAGACTCCGGCGAAAACACCGCCCCTCGTCTGCGTCAACAGGTAGTCGAGCCAGAAGACGTAGGAGTCGAAGAAGCGGCGGAGATTCTCCCGTGAGGGCTCCACGCCGTGTTGCAGGAACATTTCGCGGGCGATGCCGGTGTCCGTGCGTCCGGAGAATTTGATGCGCGCGGCGCCGTTGACAATGCTGAACTCGGTCTCAAATGCGCGGCCAAACGCCATCACGCCCGCGCCGCCCGTAAAAATGAGCGTGCCGTCAATGTCGAAGAGGACCAGGCGAACCACGCGCACAGCTAAACTGCTCGGTGGGCAAAAAGCAATGGTGATCTCTGCTTGCTGTGCGCGAAGATTTTCGGTATTCCCTCGCGCATGGATTCCAAGGAAGCGCTCGTGGCCTTGAACATGATTGAGCATGTCGGGCCGGTCCGCGTGCGACAGTTGCTGGAACATTTCGGCGACGCGCCTTCCATCCTGCGCGCTTCCAAACAACATCTGCTCCACGTGCGCGGCATCGGCCAGGAAACCGCTGAAGCCATCGGGAGCTGGGAGAAATCGGTGGACCTCAGCGGCGAATTGAAGCGCATCCAGGAGTTCGGTTGCCACATTCTCACGCAAACCGACAAAGAGTATCCCGATCTGCTGCGTCAGATTTACGATCCGCCGATTGTGCTCTACGTCAAAGGCGGGCTGACAGCGAAGGACAAGAACGCCATCGCGATGGTCGGCGCGCGGCTGACGACTCATTATGGTTTGGAGACGGCCCGGAAGCTGGCTTACCAGCTTGCGTATGTTGGCGTGACGGTGGTGAGCGGCGGCGCCCGGGGCATCGACACCGCGGCGCATCAGGGCGCGTTGAGCGCGAAAGGCCGGACCGTCGCGGTGCTGGGCAACGGCATCAACATTGTTTTTCCGCCGGAGAACGCGGAGTTGTTCCAGCGGATCGCTGCCAACGGCGCGGTCATGACGCAGTTCCCGTTCAATCGCAAGGCGGACAAACAGTCGTTCCCGATTCGCAACCGCATCGTAGCGGGCATGACGCTCGGAACGGTGGTGATCGAGGCCAACCTCACCAGCGGCGCGCTGATCACGGCGGGTATGGCCATCGACAACGGCCGTCAACTGTTCGCCGTGCCGGGCCGGATCGATTCGCCGCAAAGCAAAGGCTGCCACGACCTGATCAAGAAAGGGGCGAAGCTGTGCGAAGGCGCGGAAGACATTCTGAGCGAGTTTGAATACCTGTTTCCGTCGAGCAATCGCCCGCCGTCACCGGTGGAAAGCGGCACGCTGCCCGCGCTCAGTCTATCCGACAACGAGCAGAAAATTCATGATGTGTTAAGCAGAGAGGAGTTGGCGATCGATGACGTGATCCGTCGCAGCGGACTGCCCGCCTCAGCCGCTTCCGTGGCCTTGCTCAGCCTGGAAATGAAGCGACTGGTCAGGCAACTGCCCGGAAAGCTCTTCGTGCGGAACCGGTGAGGTTCTCCCGGAGTTTTAACGACCCAAGCCCTGTTTTCTGAGCGCCTGCGCCACGGTCGTCGCGCCGCTGCGCTCGATGTCCTTCTGGTCAATGATCACCACCGGCGAAGCTGTGGCCGGGATTCGCCCACGCTTGACCTTTTGCGGAATGAGGGAACCGGTGATTACGACCTTTTCTTCGGCCTTCTTTTCCGGCTTCACGGCGGCCGTTTTTATTGGCGCCTTTTTAGCCCCTGTTTCATCGCCGCCAAGCACCGTGCCGGCCAGCAGGCACAGCCCGGCGCACAAGGACGCAACGAACCTCAATGGGACAGCGGTCAAACGAAAACGGCGGTGGGAAATGCAGTTTGGCGTTTTCATGCCTTAAAGTTAGTCCGACGAATCCTTTCTGCAAACTGTTTTTGCAGCCGCCGGATTGGAGGGTGATCTATGAGAGAGGGAAAGAGTGAGTGGATGCGCTGGTTTCCCGGAAACGATTCCGCCCTCTAAATGCGCAGGAAAATTTTCCGGCGATACATCCAGTACAACATCAACCAGAGCACGAGCAAGACGGCCGCGCCGTGCAGGAACGGTTCACAGGCGTCGCCGAGAATCCTAAAGACGTTTTGACCGAGATGAGTCTCGAGATTCTTCAAGACGAATGCTTCGAATAAATGCGCGATGCAATACGCCGCGATTGAATTCATGCCGATGACGACCAAAGGAAACGCCCAGAACTTGAAGCCGATAATGTCGATGATTGCATAAAAACCCGCCAACAACAGAAAGCACCAGCCGCCACTGTAAAGCGTCCAGCTCGGCGTCCAGATCCGCTTCACGACGGGGCAGAGGCCAAGCGAGCCGATCACCGCTCCAGACACGAGGCCAATGACACCGGTGATCAGAAGCCAATTCACCTTCGCCAGAGGCGGGCGTTCGCTGCGAATGACGCCACCGGCAATGAGACCGAGGATCATCGTGCCCAGAGTGGGGATGAAACTGAGCGTCGCGTAGCCGCCGCCGTTGAACTCGAATGGTTTTTCGCGCGGAAACAGGTTCAGGAACCAGGTGTCGAACGCCCACGCGAGGTTGCTGTTCTTGTTCCAATGCGCCGCGAAACCGGTCTGACCATGCTCCTTGAACCATTCCGCGGCGACGCCAACCCTCGTGTAGTCGAAATCCGGCGGAACCGTATACAACGCGAACGCAGCCCAGTAACCCGCCAGAATCAGCGCCAGCGCAATCCATTGATCGCGCATTGGCCAAAAGCCGAGCAGGAACAAGAAGCCGTAGCCGAGGCCGATTTGAGTGAGCGTGTCCTCGAAGGTCCAGTAAGTCTGCGAGCTGCCGGTCGAACGGAGAAAGACACCGAGCAAAATCAGCACGAGCGCCCGCCAAAATGCATGGAGTGTCCTGAGGCCGCGCGACTGTCCTTTGGCGGCGCGCCGGGCGATGGAGAATGGAAGCGCCACGCCGACCATGAACGAGAACGACGGTTGAATCAGGTCATGCAGCGAACAGCCGACCCATTCGACGTGCGATTGGTGGTGGCAAAGGAATTTCCAGAAGCCGCTCTCGGGCAGTGCTGCGGCCACGCGACACAGCCGGAGCACCTCGGCCATCATGAGGAACATGACGAAGCCGCGATAGGCATCGAGAGAAGCGAGCCGGGCCGGAGCAGATTTGGACGGCGATTCGTTCAATGTCACAGGGAACGGGCAACAGATACTCCTCCATCGCGCTGCTTGGAAGCAGAATTTCCAGGCGTGAAAGTATCGACAATTTCTCGGGGCGATTTTCGAACAAACATTTTGACGCCTTGTCCAGGTTGGAGTAACTACGACGCGGATATCATAACACAAACCACGGAGATAAATATGAGCACAACTGGAAATGCGTCGAAGAACGTGTTGAACTCGGACGTTGAAATCAAAGGAAACATCAAATTTTCCGGCGAACTGACCTTTGACGGAAAACTGGACGGCGAAATCCACACTGACGGCACGCTGACCCTGGGCGACGGCGCGGTCGTCAACGGCAACATCAATGCCGCCAACGTTGTCGCGCGCGGCAAAGTCAATGGCAACATTACCGCCAAGGATAAGATCGACATCAAGGCCAAGACGGAATTGTTCGGCGACATCCGCGCGGCCAAACTCGCCATCGAGGAGGGAGTGACGTTTGTCGGCAAGACCGAGGTCAACCCCAACAAGGTCTCTCCCACCGCTCCGCCTTTGAGGACGAGCGAGGCACCCAGAATTCCTGAACCAGCCAAATTAGGCGGACGCTGACCCGCGGCCGTTGTCCGCGCGGGTGAGCATTGAATGCCAGCGAAGAAACAGGCCAAGGTCCTGGTGAGCTGCCCGCGCTGCGGGCACCAGCAGTCGGAACCCCGTGCCGCCATCTCCACGGCCTGCAAAAAGTGCGGGCAATACATCCGCGTTAAGGAAGTCCTCAAGCCCGCCGCCCGGCCGGCCGGCCGGCCGAAGGAGTTGCGGAAACTCGTCTGCTTCGAGTGCGGCACCGAGTTGGAGGTGGCGGTCAGCGCACAGTCAACGATGTGCAAACGCTGCAGCAGCCACATCGACCTGCGCGATTACCACATCTCCAACGCGGTTTCCAAAAATTTCAAAACCAAAGGTGAGCTCGTCCTGGAACCCAAAGGTTACGTCTTCAACACGGAAGCCGTCGTCGGTGATGCCATCATCAAAGGAAAATTTCTCGGCAAGCTCGTCGCGGAACGTTCGCTGACGATTTACTCGACTGCGGATATCAAAGGACATTTCAAGGCGGGCCGGCTCGTTATTCCGGCGGAAAATCATTTTCGATGGAAGGAGGAGATCACGGTCGGAGCGGCCGAGATTGCGGGCGAACTTGCCGCCGACTTGCGCGCCGCTGGCGGCGTCGTGCTCCGGGCCACGGGCCGACTGTTTGGCGACGTTCAGGCGAAGAACCTGGTGGTTGAGGAAGGGGCGGTCATGGTAGGGAAGGCGAAGATCGGAGTGTCAAAATCGTAACCTCCTGAACCTGGCTGGCTCCAGGATCAAATCAAAGCGGGCGCGTTAAGCGAAGAACGACTCAAAGGGTAGTCACGATTTTCGCGCGTTCGTGATGATATTCGGAAGGGGTGATTTTGTCCGCCTTGTAAAGGTCGGTCAGTTCGTTCAGGCGCGCCAGACCGGTCTTGTTCGAGGTTTGAAAGGTGACCGGCGAAGCGCCGATGGCCGGCGTTCCGCGCGTCGGCACGGCGGCCAGTTGAGCGTTCACGCCGGCAGATTGCGTGGCCGGACCCGCAACGGCTTGCGCCTTGCGGCTGAACCGAACCGTTGTTGCGGTCTCCGGCAATTTTCAGCCGCATTAGTTCACGCGCTCTGGCTTCCAATTCCGGTGTCAGCGTTGCGCCGGCCGCTTCGGGAACGAAGTTGGTCTTCTCCTCTGTCCGCGACTCGGCGATCTTTTGATGCAGCGCCTGCTCTCCCACAGTGACGGTTTCGGCATGGGCCCGAACGCCCGTCTGCGGGTCACGGACTTTCTGCTTCGCTGCCTGTTTCGCTTTCGCCTGCGCCTTGGGAGCGGAAGGTGGCGGGGCGGGCTTCTGTGCCGCGCTAACATCGGCGATCTTTTGATGCAGCACCTGCTCGGCAACAGTGCCGGTTTCGGCCTGGGCCGGAACGACCCTCGGCGGTTCAATGAGTTTCTGTTTCGGTGCTGGTTTCGCTTTCGCCTGCGCCTTGGGAACGGAAGGTGGCGGAGCGGGCTTCTGTTCCGCGTTCAACTCGGCAATCTTTTGATGCAGCGTTTGCTCGGCGACGGTGCCGGTTTCGGCCTGGGCCGGAACGGCCCTCGGCGGTTCACTGAGTTTCTGCTTCGCTGCCTGTTTCACTTTCGCCTGCGCCTTGGGAGCGGAAGGCGGCGGGGCGGGCTTCTGTTCCACATTCAACTCGGCAATCTTTTGACGCAGCGTCTGCTCAGGGACGGTGCCGGTTTCGGCCTGGGCCGGAACGGCCTTCGGCGGTTCACTGAGTTTCTGCTTCGGCGCCTGTTTCGCTTTCGCCTGCGCCTTCGGAGCGGAAGGCGGCGGGGCGGGCTTCGGTTCCACATTCAACTCAGCAATCTTTTGATGCAGCGTTTGCTCGGCGACGGTGCCGGTTTCGGCCTGGGCCGGAACGGCCTTCGGCGGTTCACTGAGTTTCTGCTTCGGCGCCTGTTTCGCTTTCGCCTGCGCCTTCGGAGCGGAAAGCGGCGGGGCGGGGTTCGGTTCCACATTCAACTCGGCAATCTTTTGATGCAGCGCCTGCTCGGCGACGGTGCCGGTTCCGGCCTGGGCGGGAACGGCCCTCTGAGGTTCCTTGAGTTTCTGCTGCAGGGCCTGTTGCGCCTTGACCTGAACCTCGGGATTAGATGGTGCGACAGCGGTTTGCTGTCCTGCTTTCAACTCGGCGATTTTTTGCTCCAACAACTTTTGCGTTTTGGCCTGAGCTTCAGGATTTGTCGGGCCGCTTGAAGCCATATACTGCTCGTTGATGTTCTTTTTGAACGTTTCGAACTGTTCACCACTGATTTTTCCCTCTTTGTGCAGGCGTTCCACATCAGCGAGAAGCTGGTCCTTGCTCGGCAAGGAATTGGCGTTGGTGTTCAGTCCAGCGATTGTTTGACGCAAAATCTGCTGCTCTCTGGTCGTGGCGGGGTTAGTGCCCTGTCCGCAGAATACCAGCGTCAGACCAAGACCAACGCTCGACAGGATCAATCCAGGCTTGGAAATTTTCATAAGGCAAAGTTTAACTGAAAGAAGCCTCCGAATCAACCCTATTTCCTGGCGCCTCAGGGCGGTGGAACAGCCGTTCCCACGCCGATGCCCAGGGGTAATAAAGAACTGTGCGAACAAGGATCTTGCGCACCTCGGATCGGCTGATTTTCGCATGCAGTTCGGGGGCGAGAACGTTGCCGGCGCGCAATTTCTCCACTGTCTTGAGGCCTATCAACAGCGGCCAGGCGCAGGCCAGTCGCACCCGCGCTTGCGGCCGCGGCAGGGCGTTGGTGTAATGCCAGCCCGCAGTCAAGTGTTCCTCGGCCTGCTTCAGATAAAGGTCATAAAGTGGCCGTAGCCTCGGGCCGTTCGCTGGCTCCAGCAAATCGAACGGCGCCAGGCCTATCGCCCACAACCGGTCGGCCGGCAGGTAACAGCGTCCTTGTCGCAAATCGCGCGGCAGGTCGCGCAAGATGTTCACCAGTTGCAGCCCTTTGCCGAACCGCACGCCATTGGCCAGAAGAAAATCATCATCCAGCGGCACCTCGGGAAACAAGTGCGTGCGACACATCTTTGTCCAGAATTCTCCGACGCAGCCCGCCACGCGATAGGTATAGCCGTCCAATTCGTCGTCGGTGTTCAACGCCGCGATTCGTTCTCTGGAAACGTCGGCAAAACGATTCAGGTCCAACTCCTGCCCGCTGGTGATGAGCACCAGCACATCGCGGATGCGTTGCTGGTCTTCCAACGAGAATTCTCCAAGCACCGCGAGCGATTCTTCGATCCGTTGTAACAGGCTCCACTCCGCCGGCGAGCTTTGCTGCCGGGCCAATTCGCCAAAGCTGAGCGGGGCGGAGGAGTTGCCAAGAATCCGCTCGCGCAACGCCTGGAGCGCCTGGAGCCGCTCGACCGGTGGAACCAGTTGTGTGTCGGCGATGGTGTCGGTGGTGCGGGCGAGCAAATAGGCAAGACCGATCTGCGGGCGGATCGCGGACGGCAGCACGCGCATCGTCAAATAAAACGAGCGCGAAACCTGCTTAAGCAAATCGGTGAGCAGTCCTGAGGAGGAATCCCCCATGCTACGCGCGCAGGATTTTTCGCCAACGCGCCAGTTGCCTGCGCACTTCTTTGGTTCCCGGAGCGCCGGTGATGTTCCGTCGCGCCATGGCTTGTTTCAAATCGAAAACCTTGAGGGCGTCGGCCGTGAAATGTTTGTCCACCGACTGCAGTTCCTCCAGCGTAAGCCGGTCCAGCGGTTTACGGGCCTTTTCAGCGAGCGTGACGACCGCGCCGACGATGTGGTGCGCCTGGCGGAACGGCACGCCTTTGCGCACGACGTAATCCGCCAGGTCGGTCGCCAGCAGCGTCGGATCGCTGGCCGCCGCGTTGCAAACAGCCGCGTTCACCGCGGTGTTTCCCAGCATGGCGGCCATGAGTCGCGCCGTGGCGCGGACGGTGTCGGTGGTGTCGAACAACCGTTCCTTGTCCTCCTGCAAATCACGGTTGTAGGTCATCGGCAGACCTTTCAGGAGCGTCAGCAGCGAAACCAGGTTGCCGATGACGCGTCCTGTCTTGCCGCGCGTCAACTCGGCAATGTCCGGGTTTTTCTTCTGCGGCATCAACGACGAGCCGGTCGTGTAAGCGTCCGCGATTTTGATGAAATTAAACTCGGAACTCGCCCACAGAATCACGTCCTCGGCCAGACGCGAAAGATGAACCGCCAGCAAAGCCGCATGGCAGCAAAACTCGATGGCAAAATCGCGGTCGCTCACGGCATCCATCGAATTTTGAGTAAGCTGCGGTCTGCCTTTGGCGTCAACAAAGTCGAGCAACCGGGCCACCAACTTGCGGTCGAGCGGCAAAGTGGAGCCGGCGTTCGCTCCGCTGCCCAGCGGACAGACGTTCACCCGTTTGAAACTATCCTTCAGCCGCTCGCTGTCGCGTTCCAACATTTCCACGTAGGCGAGCAAATGATGCGCGAAATAAACCGGCTGCGCCCGCTGCAGGTGCGTATAGCCGGGTATCAGCACGCGGGCGTTTTGTTCGCCAAGTCTGACCAGCGCGCTTTGCAGCGAGCGAATGTCCTGTGTAAGTCCAAAGATCTCGTCGCGCAGCCACATCCGCATATCGAGCGCCACCTGGTCGTTGCGTGAGCGGGCGGTGTGCAGCTTCGCACCGGCGGGCACACGCCGCGTCAACTCCGCCTCGATGTTCATGTGAATGTCTTCCAGTTCCGGTTGCCATTGAAACTTTCCGTCGGCGATCTCCCGACCGATGTCGTCGAGTCCTTTGACGATGGCCATCTGTTCGTCCCTGGTGAGCACGGCGATTTTCCTGAGCATCGTCGCATGCGCGATGGAGCCGAGGATGTCCTGCCGCCACAACCGCCAGTCGAACGAAATGGACTCGGTGAAACGAGCGACCTCGGCGCCGGGCGCGCCGAGAAACCGTCCGCTGCGTGAGACTGGGAAGCTCGTTTTCATTTCTGCCGTTCGCGCTGAATCTGAGATGAACGACCAGGAAAGTCACGCGGGAAAGGGCGATCCGGGATCGAGGTAGGGACGCGGGTTTCGGATGGGGTGCAGGGACAGGGTGAGTGGTCTTCGGAAATCTTGCAGAGCGGACTCGATAGGGTGGTAGTGCCAAGTTGCGGTGCGCCTCGCTCCACACGAGTTCTTACAGCTTGCGCCGGGTGGGCCGCGCTCCTATTTTCGCGGCATGAAACGAATTTCCCTTTTCCTTCTGGGCGCGGTGTGTCTGGGTTTTCCTGGCTCGGCCCAGGACAACGCCGCTCGCGCCGCCGCCGAACGCGAAGCGGCGGAGGAGCGCTACAAACTGTTGAACTCCGCGGTGGAGGGCCTGACGAGTGCCCAAGCCGATTTGCAACGCCGCCTCGGGAGCCTGGCTGAGGAGGTCCGGTCTTTGCGCGCCCAGGAGTACAAGATCGATACGAGCAAATTCGTCACGCGCGAAGAGTTCAACCGCCTGGTCAAGGCCTTTGAGGAGATCGAACGGAAACGCGAAGACGACAAGAAACTGATCCGGGAAGAATTCGAGCAACTGAAAAAGGACATCATTAAACTGTTGAATGCGCCTGCGCCGTCGGCGACCCAAAAGAAAAACAAAGCCCAGCCTCCGGCTGAAAAGGGCTCTGAGAAGCTCGTCGAGAAACCGTCGAGCAAACCGGACAAATCCGACAACTCAGCAGCCTCCGCGCTTCAGGAAGGCGTTTCTTACACTATCGAAAAGGACAATACGCTCTCAGCCGTCGTCAGGGCTCACAACGAGAAGTTCAAAAGTCAGGGCAAAAAAACCTCCGTTAAACTGGTGTTGGAGGCCAATCCAGGCCTCGACGAAAAGAAACTTCGCATCGGGCAAAGCATTTTTATTCCGCTCGTTCCTGAGTAATGGAATCTTTCAATCAGCGCGCCGCATATCAGGTCCGGCTTGCACCCGGTGGTTGAACGAATGGCTCGAGTCAGGGTCCAACTGAGGGCATGAAGACGCTCCGTCGCGTTCACTTGTATCTCGGCTGTTTTTTTGCGCCTCTGCTTCTGTTCTACGTTATCACCGGATGGTATCAGACGGTCAACCCGGACCGCCGTAAAGGTGTCAGCGACTCCCAGGACCTGGTCAGCCGTCTCTCGCGCGTGCATGTGGAGCAATATTACCCGACGCAATCCGCGTCGGGCTATTCCACGCGTTTGTTTCGCGTGTTCATCGTCATCATGGCAAACGCTTTGATTGCCACGGTGATTCTGGGCATTATCCTCGCCTTCCGCACCAGTCGCAACAAATGGCCCGTCTGGCTTTCACTCGCCCTGGGCGTCACACTGCCCGTCATCCTGTTGTGGCTGGGACAAAAGCATGATTGAGTTATGAAACTCGCGGTGCTGATCTTGCTGGCCGCGATCGTCGGTGGCGGCCTGTTCATTCGACCAAATTGGCGCTTGCCAACCGGCGGACGGGTGGTAAGTTGCCCGGCCTTTGTTATGCGAGCGGACATTCATCCAAAGTACGTGGAGGCGGAGATCCGTTGCGCCTGCGGCAACGTGATCAAGACCCGCTCCACCAAGCCGACAATTCTGATCGGCATCTGCAACGTCTGCCATCCCTTCTATACCGGCCAGCAAAAGTTCGTCGATACCGCCGGTCGCGTGGACAAGTTCCAGCAACGCCTCGCCAAGACGCAGGCGGCGCAGGCCGCGGCCGCCACCAAGAAGAAAAAGAAGTAGCTGATTCCACCCCAACCGCCCGCAGCAGTTTCGCCACTCTGCGGGCGGATATTTTTTCCTGAAATGGATTTGCGTCCCCAGATCGACAAATTTTCCAAACGACTGACGGAAGTCGAGACGGCGTTGAGCGATCCCAAAGTCTTCGACAACAACCAGCGTTTCCAGGAATTGTCCAGAGAATACGCCCGGCTCAAGGAACTGGTCGAGCGGGGCTCGGGATATTTGAAGGCAGTCGCCGACCTGGAGGACAATCGCGCCTTGCTCAAGTCCGAGGCGAACGATTCCGAGATCGCGCAAATGGCCAGAGAGGAAATCGCGCGGCTCGAAGCGGAGGAGAAGCGGCTCGCGCTCGAAGTCCAGCGCGGCATTTTGCCGCCGAACCCGGCCGACTCGCGCAACACGATTGTTGAAATCCGCGCCGGCGCGGGCGGATCCGAATCGGCGTTGTTTGCTGCCGACCTTTATCGCATGTACAGCCGCTACGCCGAGTCGCGTGGCTGGAAATTGGAGACGCTCGACTCCAGCCCGTCGGACCTCGGCGGTTTCAAGGAAATCATTTTCAACGTGAGCGGGCAGGACGTTTTCAAGCGGCTCAAATACGAAAGTGGCGTGCATCGCGTCCAGCGCGTGCCGGCGACCGAAGCGCAAAGCCGCATCCACACGAGCACGGCCACCGTCGCCGTGTTGCCGGAAGCGGAGGAAGTCGATGTGCAACTCAAGCCGGAGGAACTGGAGATTACCGTTTGCCGGGCGTCCGGCCCCGGTGGACAGGGCGTCAACACAACCGATTCCGCCGTGCAAGTGTTGCACAAACCGACGGGCTTGATCGTCCGTTGCGCCGACGGCCGGTCGCAGCAGAAAAACAAACAACAGGCGTTCACGGTGCTCCGCTCGCGGTTACTCGAACAAAAAATCGCCCAGGAAAACGCGAAGTATGCCGCACAGCGCAAGGCGCAGGTCGGCACCGGCGAGCGCAACGAACGCATCCGGACCTACAACTTTCCGCAAAACCGCGTCACCGACCACCGCATCGAATTGACGCTTTACAATCTGCCGGCGGTCATTGACGGCGACCTCGACCCGCTGATCGAACCGCTCATGGCGCACGATTTGGAGCAACGGCTGGCCGCTTCTGCCCGATGAAAATCAAAACACCGAAGGGGATCATTTTCGATTGCGATGGAACGCTGGCCGACACGATGCCGCTGCACTGGCGCGCCTGGCAGGCCATCGCCCAACGGCACCGGCTGCATTTTCCCGAAGAACGTTTCTACGAGTTGGGCGGCGTGCCGACGCGCGACATCCTCAAAATGCTGGCCCGGGAACAAGGCGTGCCGATCGACCACCTCGCGGTGGCGCACGAAAAGGAAAACGAGTATCTGCCGCTGCTTCACCAGGTGGAACCGGTCAACGCGGTCGTCGGCGTCGCGCGCGAGCATTACGGGAAGATTCCCATGGCGGTCGCTTCGGGAGGCACGAAAAAAGTCATCACGCAAGTGCTCGAACACCTCAGCATCGTAAAATTGTTCGACGCCATCGTGACCAGCGAGGACGTCAGGCGCCAGAAGCCGGCGCCGGACATTTTCCTCGAAGCCGCGCGCCGTATTGGCGTCCCGCCGAAATTCTGCCGCGCTTACGAAGACACCGAGCTGGGCCTGGAGGCCATTCGCGCCGCCGGCATGGAGGCGGTGGATGTGAGGGATCTGCTCGCGGAGCGTTGAAGCGTTTTTTTGGTCGGCGGCCTGTCCTCGTGTTTGACCGCCAACGGCCGGAAGGAAAACAACCGATCGCAGCTCTGGCGCGCGGTTTGGGCGTGGTTTGGAGGCGGATCTCCACGGACCAGACCACGCCAAAGAAACCAGGTCTGGTACTGAGCCAATCAACGGCGACGAAAGGCACCAGATTTCAAGCCTCGCGCTTCTTCCACACGTAGCGGAACATGATCACGCGCAGCGCCGCCGTCAGCGGGATGGCCAGAATGCCGCCCAGCAAGCCGCCCAGCAGCGTCGTGCCCGCCATGACCGCGATGATGATCGTGAGCGGATGCAGGCCCACGCGGTCGCCCATGATCTTCGGCGAGATGACCAGCCCTTCGAGCGTTTGCACCACGGCGAACACGGCCAGCACGCCCAGCGGATGCCACCAGTCGCCGAATTGCACGAACGCGATCACCAGCGCCATCACGCACGTGGTGATGGCCCCAAGAAACGGGATCATCGTCAGTACCGTGGCCATGACGCCGAGCAGGAACGCGTAGGGCAGGCCGACGATGAAGAAGCCGATCGTGTAGAGGATGCCGTCACACAGTGCGACGATCACTTGTCCGCGAAAGAAAGCGATCAGGTAGTCGTTGATTGACCTGAGCACAAAAACCAGTTCGTCCTTGAACCCGGACCTCGCGATCGGCAGGTAATCGGTCCATTTCTTTTCGATGCCTTCTTTTTCGAGCAGAAAATAGAAGGCGTAAACGGGTATCAACGCCAGACCGGCCAGCACGCCGAACCAGGAAGCGACTTTGGAAACCTGGCCGAAGAGCCACGCGCCGACTTTGGGGAGTATCTTCGCCAGCCAGCTCGTGGCGGACTGTAAAGCCTCGGCGTCGAGCGCCCCGCTCCAGATCGGCGGCGCAGTTGCGCTCGAGTCCGGAGACGCAGGCGCGTTGGTGGAACCTGTCTCGGCGCCGGTCGTCGCAACGGCGTTCGTGTCGGAGCTGTTGTCCGGCTGAACTTTCAGGAACTTTTGGAGGATTTTCGGTGGGTTGTTGATCCAGTCCTGCACTTTGTGCTGCACGAGCGCCGCGTAACCGGGAATCTTCTCGGCAAGTTGCCGCGTCTCGCGGACCACCTGCGGCGCGACGCTGCCGAACAGAGCGAGCATGATCAGCGCCGCCAGCGCAAACACGCAAATAATGGCGGAGGTCCTTGGCACGCCGCGGCGTTCAATGAAATCAACAACCGGATCAAGCAGGTAAGACAGCACCCCCGCCACCGCCAGGGGCCAGAGCACGGGAGAAAGCAAGCGCAGCGTCCTGCCGAGTCCCCAAACCACGCCGGCGAGAACCGCCACGATGACCGCGACAGCCAGCGCGGAGACAGCGAACCAGATGACGCGGGCTTGCCTGGGAGTGGGCGGCGGGCAATTCATGCGCCGGGAGAACTCGAAATCCGAATGTCGAAAGTCGAATGAAAGCCGAAACCCAACTCCCAAAGTCCGACACGGATCACATTCCGGTTCCGGTTTGAAGCTTCGGGTCTCCTTCGGTTTTCAGATTTCGGTCTTCGGGTTTTCATTGCCCTTGCCCCAGCTTCTTCGATTTCTCGGACGCCGCGCGCACGGCGTTCATCAGCGCACCGCGCACGCCGGCCTTCTCCAGTTCGTGCAGACCTTCAATGGTTGTGCCGCCCGGACTCGTGACCATGTCTTTTAGCGCACCGGGATGCAGGCCGGTTTCCAGGGCCATCTTCGCGCTGCCGAGCACGGTTTGCGCGGTGAGCTTCGTCGCCACGTCGCGCGGCAGACCCGCCGCCACGCCGCCGTCGCTCAACGCTTCGATGATCAGGTAAACGTAAGCCGGCCCGCTCCCGCTTAAACCCGTGACCGCGTCGAGCAACGATTCCTTGAGCTGAAACGCCACGCCAATCGCCGAGAAAAGCTTCTGCGCCAGGCGTCCGTCCTCCGCCGTCGCGTTTTTGCCGAGAGCGTAAGCGGTCGCCGAAGCGCCGACCAGCGCCGGGGTGTTCGGCATCACGCGAATGACCCGCGCGCCGCTGCCCAGGCCGCCTTCCAGCCTCGCCAGAGTCACACCGGCGGCAATGGAGACGAGCAATTTTTTCTCCGTGAATTCGCCGCCGACTTCCTTGAGCACGTCGGCGACCTGATCCGGTTTGACCGCCAGCAGCAACACGCCGGCAAATTTCAATGCTTCAAGATTTGACGCAGTGGTCTTTGCGCCGGCTTCCCTGGCGAAGGCGGAACGGGCGGCGTCGATCGGATCACTGGCGATGATCTGGTCGGCGCCGGCCAGGTTCGCATGAATGAATCCTTTGGCCAAAGCGGTGGCCATCTTACCCGCACCGAGGAAGCCGATGGTGAGTTTTGCGGACATGCGCCGGATTGTTGAAGGTCAGCAGGGCCGGAGTCGAGCGCGAAAATTGCGAATGAGAAAAACTGGAGTGGCAGAGATCAGGTTCCTCTTGGCAGGTTTTGGGAAGCTTCCTCTCGCTTTTGCGCAGACATTGGGACCAGGAACCACCCCCTCACCCGACCTCCGGCCACCCTCTCCCCCATCGGAGGAGAGGGAAGGGGTGAGGGGGATGGTTCATGGTCGAATCACCCTCGGCGACTACAGAGCCATCGTCGAGTTGGATTGTCCAGGCAGGTTCACTCCCTGAGATTCAGGCACGATGGTCGCCCGGCGCAGGCGGTGCGTGCGGATAAACTCCACCGCCTGGCGCCACGACTCAAACGAGCCTACTAGCTTTCCGTTTTCAAAAACCGAAATGCGTCCCGAGGGAGGTTCGGTATGATGTTGCGGCTGTGAATCCACCATCGACTACAGCCCAAAAGCACCTTCCGTTCTCAGGCTGTCGCGAATCGGTATGAAATAGTGATAGCACGTTGTCTGGCAGGAGGTTTGAGAAAGTCGCCCAACAGTTCCTCGACACCTCTGGGAGCGCGTTGCATTGCAAATCCAATGCTTGCGCAGGAGGATAATTTGCAACTAAAGCAGTTTGAACTGATCCCCGTCAACCTTCCTTGAGCCTGGCGGCGAACGCGGCAGAGCGGCGCAGACCTTCATCGAATTGTTCTGCCGTCAGAAGTAGGTTGACGCGTTCGAGGTGCGTTTCCGAATCTTTGTAGCCTTGCTCCGCCGCCAGATTAAACCACTTGAACGCTTCGATCCTTGCTTCGCCGGTACTGCCTTTGGACAAATCAAAGCTGTCGCGCTGACACCGCTTGCCCATTTGAAACTGCGCTCCGGCATCGCCCTGATCGGCGGCTTTGAGAAACCACTTTGCCGCTTCCGCCTGGTCTTTCGCCACGCCTTGTCCGTGGTCATACATCAGGGCAAGGTTGAATTGCGCCAGCGCATATCCCCGCTCGGCCGATTTCCGATACCATTTGGCGGCTTCGGAGTCGTCCTGTGCTTCGCCTGCACCGATGTCGTAGTTCACTGCCAGCCCGAATTGCGTCTCAGCGTCAACCAAAGAGGAGTCGCTTTTGACGCGGGCTGAATCCGCGGCCTCATCGTGGCGAAAGAGTTTCCGATACCAGCTCTTGCTCATGGCGCCAAGGACTCAAGCAAACTGCGTCTGCACCATCCCGTGAGCCTCCTTCCACTGCCGGATGGCAGCGCGGAGGTGAGCGGCGGCGGTTTCGAACTCGCGCCTCAGCTCGGCGATTTTTTCTCGCGACGCCGCAATTCTTTTTTCCGTGGCCAGCAGGTATTCGTTCTTTCGCCGTTCCCAGTTTTCGACCGCCTGGCGCAACCGTTCCTGGGCAGTTCGGAGCATGGCGTGCGTCCGTTCCGGAAGCTGGACCGCCTTGGCGTTCAACCGCGTTTCCAGTTGCCGTTGTTTTTCCGTGATTTCCCGCAGCAGAATTTTTTCGGCGGGAACACGGCGCAGTTCGACGACGAGTCCAAGCCTGTGCAACAGCCAGATGGTCCATTTGGTGGGATCAAACTGCCAGGGCTTCACTCCATTGCGGTAGTCGAGCTGAAACTCATGGTGAAAATTGTGGTAACCCTCGCCGAAAGTAAACAGAGCCATCCAGGCGCTGTCTCGGGCGGTGCAGCGGCTGGAATACGGTTGTTTGCCGATCGTGTGGCAAAGCGAATTGATGAAAAAAGTCATGTGCTGAACAACGACGACCCGGGCCATTCCCGCGATCAGAAAACCGCCCAACGCGGCGGGCCATCCGCCCCACGCCCATCCGATCGCCGTGGGCAGCGCGAAGCCGGTCAGGATGGCGATGAGGTAATAGTAGCGGTGCTGCCACAGCACCAGCCGGTCCTGCTGCAGGTCGGATACCTGGTTGTCCAGGCACGACTCCGGTTTCAGCTTGAAGAGAATCCAGCCGATGTGGGCGTGGAAAAAGCCTTTCGTGATGTCATAAGGATCGTCGTGCTGATCCACAAATTTATGGTGACGGCGATGGTCGGCGGCCCAGTGCAAGACCGAGTTTTCGAAAGCGGCGGCGCCAAACAACAGCGTGAACAAGCGCACCGGCCAGCTCGCCTGAAATGTTCGATGGGAAAAGAGGCGATGGTAGCCGAGCGTGATGCTGAGGCCGGTGCACCCAAAAAAGATAACGAACAGCGATACCTGAAACCAGTCCAGGCCATAGCGCCACAGATAAGCCGGAACCGCGGTCAGCGTTGCGAGCAACGTGCCGATCAGAAACAGGCTGTTCTTCCAGTTAACGGACTTCCAGAGAATACGATTCATACAAAATTTTGCTTCAACACCCGGCATTACGACTGTTCATGACAGCTATTCGCTTTAGATTGCCTGCTCCTTTCCAAACTGTTCCCGACCGCCGGGTTTCAAATCCTCATTGAACTCACTTTCAACTGAAGATCCACCATGCCTTGGAATCAACAACGCATCTAAGTCCTTTAAATTGTGCCCTCTTTTGGGGTGAATGCAACTGCTAAGTTCAGGGTCCAGTGCGACATAATGTCCTACCCCGAGCCGTTCAGCCGCCCATACTTGCGAATCTCCGGCCAGATCAGCGCCGTGGCGATTACCACGAGGATTGTGCCGACGCCGCCGGAAACGACTGAAAACACCGGTCCGAAAAGGTGCGCGACGAATCCGGATTCAAAACCACCCAGTTCGTTCGACGTGCCGATGAACAGGCTGTTCACCGCGGAGACCCGCCCGCGCGTCTCGTCGGGCGTGAGCAGTTGCACCAGTGTGTGCCGCACCACCACGCTCACGTTGTCCACGGCGCCACAAAGGAAGAGCATCGCGAACGAGAACCAGAACCACCTGGAAAAGCCGAAGGCAATTGTCGCCAGCCCGAACAAGGTGACCGCCCAGATCAAGGCGCGTCCGGCCTGTCGCAGCGGGGTCCGATGCGCCAGATAAAGGGCCGAAACCACGGAGCCGAGCGGCAGCGCTGCCTGCAAGATGCCGAGACCGGTCGGTCCAGCCCGCAGAATGTCTTTGGCATAGACCGGCAGCAACGCGGTCGCCCCGCCCAGCAGCACGGCGAACAAATCGAGCGTAATTGTGCCGAGGATGACCTTGGTTCTATAGACAAATTTGAATCCAGCGAGCAGACTCGAAAGCGACATTTCCTCTTTTGCCATGACGGTTTGCCGGCTGCGCACCAGGGCAATGAGTGTCAGGCAAACCAAGGTCGTGGCCGCGTTGATGGCGTAAACCACTGCTGCCTTGTGCGTTAGCGCAATCAAGGCGCCCCCCGCCGCCGGACCAAGCACCGACGAAAGGTGGAAGGCGCCCGTGTTCCACGTCACCGCGCGGGAAAATTCCTGCCGCGGCACAAGCTGCGGCAGGAACGCCTGGCTGGCCGGCCAGAGGAACGTGCGCGCGAATCCAGCCGCAAAGAGGCAGCCGTAGATCCAGAGAACATCAGCGTGAAAGGCGGAAATCAGCGTCAAACCAATACTCGACAACGCAGCCAGAAAAACCATGCCGAGAATCGTGCGCTTGCGTGGGTAATTGTCGGCGACGTGGCCGGCGGGAAGAATGAGCAAGACCATCGGCACCATCTGTGTGAGGCCGACCAATCCCAGCGCGAGCGAGGAACGCGTGCGCTCGTAAAGCTCCCATCCTACCGCGACCGTCAACATCTGTTGCCCCAGCGCGGCGATGAAACGCGCAATCAAATAAAGCGAGAAATCACGGTTTCGAAGAATGGCGTAAGGATCGTCGCTTGCAGCGGCGCGGGGCGGTGGCAGCGGTTCAATTGACGGCCCGGAATCCATCGTGTTGAAAACAAAGCACCATCACTCCCCAAACTCAAAACCAACCCTGGAAAGAGGGCGCTCCTGACGGAGCCCGGTCAAAGCAAAACGCAAGCGAGCAAGTCCACCCTGGACACAAGCGGCCTAGTACGACAACAGGGAGATTTCGTTACATCCCAAAGCTCCCGCCCGTCGCAAGGCTAGCAGGGCAGGGCGCGTCACTCCGTGCGCGCCGCTCGGGGAACAGATTCGAGTCTGCGGCGCGCACGGAGTGACGCACCCTACCTGACATGCATCGAAGTTTCTTTGTCACGGTACTAGATTTTCAACGCTTTCGGCGCCATTGGCAGCGAGCGCAGACGAACACCTGTGGCATCGCAAATGGCATTGCCAAGTGCCGGCGCGATTCCGACGATGGGCGTTTCCCCCGCGCCGGTGGAGGGCAAATCTTTGCGGTCGAGCAATACGACTTCGATTTCCGGTGAGTCGCTGAACCGCGGCACGCGGTAGCGGGAAAAGCGCGGGTTCAGGATCTTGCCGTTGTCAAATCGGACCGCTTCGAACAGCGCGCCGCCCATCCCCATCAGGATCGCCCCTTCGTTTTGGTTTTTCAGGTGGTCAGGGTTCAGCACGGCGCCGCACTCGAAGGCCTGTACGACGCGGACCACCTTGACTGTTCCGCCGACGCGGTCCACCGCGACTTCGGCGCAGGTCGCAACGTAAGCCCCTTTTTCAAATCCGCCCGCAACGCCGAAACCGTGATCGGGCGAAGGCTTGTTCTTTCCCCAGCCAAATGTCTTCGCCGCGGCCTCCAGCACGGCGCGCAGCCGCGCGTCCTGGAGATTTTTCAGACGAAATCCGAGCGGGTCGAGTTTGACCAGACGGGCCAGCTCGTCGATATGCGACTCGCGCGCGAAGTGGTTCGCGGTGGACGCCAGCGCGCGATACGAACCCTGCCGTAACGGCGAGTGCGCCTGATGAAATTCGGTCTTTTGGTTGGGAATGTGGTACAGCGCGCGGATGCCCGATCCGCCGGAGTTGTAGTTGTGAAATTCCCACGCCGTGATCGTGCCGTCGTCCTCGACGCTGCTGGTGATCTCGATCACCCCCGCCGGACGAAAGTACGCCCAGGTGAATTCCTCCTCGCGCGTCCAGACGAGCTTTACCGGTTTCTGTGCGGCCCTGGCCAGACGCGCGGCTTCCACGGCCGCTTCACCCGTGTGCTTGCCGCCATAACCGGAGCCCGTGTCGGGCACGATAACGCGGACGCGCTCTTCGGGAATGCGAAACGCCTGCGCCAGCTCGCTTCGCACGCCAAAAGGACGCTGCGTGCCGGTCCACACGGTAAGCTGGTCTTCCTTCCACTCGGCCACAGCAGCGCGCGGTTCAAGCGGCGCATGGGCGACGTAAGCAACGGTGTAAGTTTGCTGAAGCTTGTGCTCGGCCGCAGGCGGTTTGTCTTCGCTTGAATCAGGTTTTTGAGCGATGGAATCGCCGCTCCGTTGCACGTCGGCCGATTTGCCCTTCAGATGGTCGAAGAGTTCGCTGTCGGAGATTTGCGGCGCGGTCTTCCACTCGGCGCGAATCGCGGCGATGGCCTGCGCAGCGAGATGCTCGTTCGGCGCGGTCACACCGACAAATTCGCCATCGCGAACCACCGTGACGCCCGGCATGGCTTCGGCCGGCTTTGCGTCCAGCGAGGCGAGCGTTGCGCCGAACGCGGCGGGCCGAAGCACTTTTCCGTGCTGCATTCCGGGGACCTGAACGTCCGGCGTGTATTTGTGCTTTCCAGTGACAAAATCTCGCCCGTCAATTTTAGGAACAGGCGTGCCGGCAACTTTCCATTCGACTGCGGGAGTTGTGTTATCGGCGACTGTTTTTGTCAGCTTCCGGCCGCTGGTCAATTCGCCAAAGCCGACCGATTGCTTCGTCTCGGAATGGACGATTTTGCCGCTGGTTGCGGCGAGCGATTTTCGATCCGCCTGCCATAATGCGGCGGCCAGATCGATCAACACTTCGCGCGCCGTCGCGGACACCTTGCGAAGCTGAGCCGCCATATCAGGCGTCGTGCGACTGCCGAACGTCCCGGCGTCGTACGGCGTCAATTCGGTGTCGGCCATGGTCAAGCGAATCGAACTGATCGGAACGCGCAGTTCCTCGGCGACAACTTGCGTGAGTGACGTGCGAATGTTCTGGCCCACTTCGACCTTGCCGGTGAAAACGGTCACCTGGCCGTCCTCGCCGATGTGCAGCCACGCTCCAAGCTCCTGCGGACGACGTTGACCAAAGCCGCCGCGCCGTCGGCCACCGCCCGACTCCTGCGCCGCGACTTCCTCGATCAGTAAAAGGACGACGACACCGCTGCCGAGGACTTTGAAGAAGTCGCGCCGCGCCAAATCGAAATGATAAACCGGCGCCGCGTGGAGTTCGTAGCGCTCCGCCTCGAACGAACTGTCGAGAAGCAACGGCGCTTTCATTTTGCGCCTCCCGAGGTGGCCGCGGCGCGCTGGATGGCCGCGATGATCCGCGGATAAGTGCCGCAACGACAAATGTTCCCCTCCATGGAACGAACGATGTCTTCCCGCGATGGGTTCGGGGTCCGCCTCAGCAGCGCGACACCCGACATAACCATGCCCGCTGTGCAGTAGGCGCATTGCATCGCGCCGATTTCAAGAAATGCTTCCTGTAAGGGATGCAGCCGCCCGTGTTGTTCCAGCCCTTCGATGGTGATGATTTTTTTCTGCCCGACCTTTCCGACCTGAGTAAGGCACGAGTGCGTGGGTGTGCCCTCAATCAAGACCGTGCAAGCGCCGCACTGGCCTTCGCCGCACCCGTATTTGGCGCCCGTCAGGTCGAGGTCATCCCGCAGGACGCTGAGCAGACTGCGCTCGGAATCGGCGTCCACTCCAAGCGTTTTGCCGTTGACGTGAAGTTCAGTGACCTTCGGCATAAGAACGAGTTCAATCTGTCGCGCCGGTGAATACTTTACAAGAGACGCGCCCGGCTGAAAAATGGTTTCTTCTTTCCTTTCTTCGCGCGGGTCTCGTTGCCGACCTTCAGCGCCCCGACGGCACAAGCACCGCTCTTAATCGTAATCTTACTCTTAATCTCCAAGAACCTAAGCCGAGCAAGATTACGATTAGGATTAAGATTAGGAGCTGCCCGTGCGGTCGCGCTACCGGGCAAGCGGCCGCCTCCACCGGGCGCATTCACACGCGGCTTGCCACAATTGGCCGCGGCTGGTAGCCATACCACGAATCCCGCGCATGGCGTTCAAGCGCCGCAGCCGCCGGGTTGATCGAAATCAATGCACCAAACACTTCGAAAAGCGCACAACATGAAAACGAACGAATGGATTCCGTTTCTTCTGGCCATTGTGGCTTCGAGCAGCGCCTTCGGCTTGCTGCGAGGAGCCGAGCACGCGCCGGTCGGTTACACCGACACGCCGATGTTGCCCGGCGGCAAGTGGCACGTGCACGACCCGGACCGTCCTCAGCCGAAAGTTGTTACGCTCGGCACGCCGGAGACGCCCGGCAAACCGCCGTCCGATGCCATCGTTTTGTTCGACGGCGCAGACCTGTCCAGGTGGCGCAACGACCACGGCGAACCTTCGCGTTGGGTCGTGAAGGACGGCGCGATGACGGTCCCACCCAAGAAAGGCAAGGACACTCCGGCAGAAGACATCTGGACGAAGGAGGAGTTTGGCGACATTCAACTCCACCTTGAGTTTGCCACACCTGACCCGCCTCACGGCGACAGTCAGGAGCGGGGCAACAGCGGCGTTTTCCTGTTCGGTCGGTATGAACTGCAGGTGCTCGACAGCTATCACAACCGTACTTACGCGGATGGCGGTTGCGCCGCGATTTACGGGCAATCTCCGCCATTGGTGAACGCCGCCCGTCCGCCGGGCGAATGGCAGACGTACGATGTCGTATTCATCGCGCCGCGTTTCAAAGACGGCAAACTGGAGTCCCCCGCTCACATCACGGTGTTTCACAACGGCGTTCTGGTGCAAAACCACACGGAGATACTCGGCGAAACGGGGCACAAGATTCTCGCGAAATACAAACCGCACGGTCCCCAAGGCCCGCTCAGGCTTCAGGACCACGGCAATCCTATTCGCTACCGCAACATTTGGGTTCGCCCCCTGAATATCTCCAACGAATAACAACCGCTTAACGTCAACCCGATCTGCCAATGAACAACTCACCCGCTTTCAATCGTTGCGCTAAACTTGCCGCGCTTTTCTGTGTTGCAAGCCTGGCGACTGCTTTGATCGGTTTCGCCGCGGACAAGAAAGAAGAGAAGGAGCCGACCGTCATCGATCCCGGCCCGCCGCCATCCGATGCGATCGTACTGTTCGACGGCAAGGATTTGTCGAAGTGGCAAAGCGCCAAAGGCGCCGAAGCAAAGTGGAAATTGCTCGGCGACGGCTCGATGGAAGTCAACGGCACGGGCAGCATCATGACGAAAGAAGAGTTCGGTGATGTGCAGTTGCACGTCGAGTGGGCGACGCCGAAGGAGGTCAAAGGCCATGGGCAGGAGCGTGGCAACAGCGGCGTTTATCTGCAGGGCCGCTACGAAATCCAGGTGCTCGATTCTTTCGAAAACAAGACTTACTTCAACGGTCAGGCCGGCGCCTTCTACGAGCACAACGCGCCGCTCGTCAACGCATCACGCAAGCCGGGGGAATGGCAGACCTACGACATCATCTATCATCCGCCGAAAGCGGGTGCGGATGGAAAACCGGTTCCAGGCTCGTTCACGGTCCTGCACAATGGCGTGCTGATTCAGGACCACATTCCGGTGACCGGCGACGCGACCCGCGCGGCAAACTTCCAGGGCATCGCGCCAAAAGGCTCGCTGGTTCTGCAGGACCACGGCAATCCCGTCCGCTATCGCAATATCTGGGTGCGCCGCCTTTGACCGGCACTAAACCGTTGCCGGCTGGTATTAAGGATACTTCTCCACAACCCAGGTTTCGGGATGTGGCTCGTTGTCGTTATTCCAGAATAGGGATAGACATGGGAGTCATCAACGTACATGTGCAAGGCAATGCCCATCTGGCGGAGATGATTTAGACACTGAATGCGTCGGGCTTCGTCCTTGGCCCGCGCCAGCGCCGGCAATAACAGCGCGGCCAGAATCGCGATGATCGCGATGACGACCAAGAGTTCGATAAGTGTGAAGGCACGCTTGGAGCCGGCAGCGTCCCGTCGCGTCCCGCGGCGCTCGGCACAGCTTTGAGAGAGGCAACTCATATCGCTCCGGGATGTCGGGTAATCTAGCCACCTTGGCAGGTCTGTCAACGGCACTCAGCGCCCGCTTAGCCGCACAATTTCAGATAAATGCACTTGAGGTAGTGCACTTCCGGAAACGTCGCCGGATGGTCCGGCGCGTGGCCCGTCGTCTGTAACTCGGTGAACTTGCGGCGCGATTTTTTCGCCGCGAGCCGGAGCGCGCCAAAAAATTCCTCGGCACTGACGTGCGCCGAGCACGATGCAGCGACCAGCACGCCACCGGGCCGCAAATGCGCGAGGCCGCTTTGAGCGAGCCGGCCATACGCTTGAATCGCGCCGGCGCGTTCAGCTTCGCGCCTCGCCAGAGACGGAGGATCGAGGATAATCAGATCGAACTTCTTTGACTCGTTTCCGGCCAGCCACTCGAATGCGTCGGCTTGAACCGTCTCGTGCCGGCAACGCGCGACGGTGGGCTGGTTCTCGTTCAAAGCGAAGTTGCGTTTCGCGCTTTCGAGCGCGTGCGCGCTGATGTCGAGGTCGGTCACCGATTTCGCACCACCGCGCGCCGCATAGACGGAAAAGCCACCGGAAAAACTGAACACGTTCAACACATCACGTCCTCGGGCGAGGGATTCGACGATGCGGCGGTTCTCGCGCTGGTCGAGAAAAAAACCGGTCTTTTGCCCGCGCAGCACGTCGGCCTCGAAACGCAAACCGGTTTCCAGGAACGTAGGCCAGGCGTCTCGCCTGTCTCCGATGAGAAATTCTCCGTCTGACAAGTTGAACTTTGTGTGCGTCGTCGCTTGAATGTTCCGGCTCAGCCGCAACACGATTCGTTCGGGTTTCAGCCCGGCGCGAATCACTCTGACAATTTCCTCCAGCCGCGGCAGCCACGCCACGGTGTAAAGTTTCAACACGAGCGTCGCGTCGTATCGGTCCAGCACCAGACCGGGCCAGCCGTCGCTCTCGCCGTTTACGCAGCGATAGCCGGTCGTCTGTTCGTCGAACAAACCGCGGCGTCGCGTCAGCGCCTGCTCCAAACGCGTTTGCCACCAGTCGCTATCTATCGTCACCGGTTTGCCGGCGTGCAGGACGCGAACCCGCAGCGGCGAATCGCGATCGAAAAGACCCACTGCCAGGAATTTGTTCTTCCGGTCGTATATCACCGCCAGTTCGCCCGGTTCGGCTTCGCGATTCTGTTCGCGGATGCTGTCCGCATACAGCCACGGATGACCGGAGCGAATCATTGATTCCGCGGAGGCTGTGACGCGAAGGCGGAGTCGAGGGGGCTCCGAACCGCCCTTCTGCGCGTGGAAAGACCCGTGAGAAATTCGGCTCAATGTTGATGCGTGTCGGTCTGAACGTTGCCGCCGGACTCAAGATAGGCGAGCAGGTCGAAGATCTGTTCCTTGGACAGTGTGTTCAATAATCCAATCGGCATCAGGGATGACTTCTGAGGTTGCCGTTCTTTGAGCTCGGACTTCTTGAGTGTCTGGATGAGCGCATCGGCCGGGCCCGTCTGGATGGTTACGCTGTCGGCATCTTCCTTGACGATCATGCCGAACGCTTCGTCTCCATTCTTCAGCTCGAACTGATAATTCCGGTAGCGCTCGTCGATTCTCAGCGATGGGTCGAGGATTTGGTGAAGAAT
>QHNT01000416.1 GCA_003218515.1 Verrucomicrobiota bacterium
GCAACGCAATCTGATAATCGTGGGCTCCGCCTACAGTTACCTGCAGGAGTATCTGCCGCACGTTGCCCAATTCGTGGTCCGCAACGGCTGGACGGACCTGATCGGCCTGGGCCGCATGACGCTGGCCTATCCCACGATTATCGCAGACGCAGTGGAGAAGGGCGCCTTGGAAAAGAAATCCATCTGCCGCACGTTCAGCGATTGCACCACCGCGCCTCGCAGCGGCCTCATCAGCGGCTGCTACCCGCTCGACAAGTATTACACGAGCAAACCGGAGTTCCAGAAGCTGCGGGAAGTCAAGAAGGCGGTCGGAACCTAGCCTGGATTTTTTTGTAAGCTCCGTAGCCACCGACGTGAGGACGCGGACCGTCGCGATCGCCATTTCTATCCGCCTCCTCACGTCGGTGGCTACAACATTGCGTTGGGTTGGAGACGGTGGCCGAGATTTTTTGTAGTGTCCGAATCTCAAACTCTGAATTGCAGCGGCGGTCTATGACGGCCGAGACGGCGCTCACCTATGTGTTTAACGTGGCGACCGCGCTGTAGCGCGGTTTCCAAACCTGCTGTACCGCGGGTTTCTAACCCGCAAACGCTTCGCCGCCTCCAAAGCCTCGGAACTGGCGACGGTTCTGCCGATTGGAAATCGGCGATACGGCAGGTTTGGAAACCTGCGCTACGTCCAAAGGGCGCGCTCACAGAGCGCCGCTGTAGCCCAATCAGAACACTACCAGATTTTGGCTGAAATTACCGCAAAGTGATTTAAGTTGTCCCAACCGATGCAGCCGTTTCAGTTCCATCCCCTCGTGGCGCAGTGGTTCGAGGAGAAATTCGGATCGCCGACCGAGCCCCAGGAGCGCGGGTGGCCGGCGATCCAATCGGGCGGACACACCTTGATCGCCGCGCCGACCGGTTCGGGCAAAACCTTGGCCGCGTTTTTGGCGTCGCTGGACGGACTCTTCCGCGAGGGGCTGGCCGGCACGCTCGTGAACGAGACACGCGTCGTTTACGTGTCGCCCCTCAAGGCCCTCAGCAACGACATTCACAAAAATCTGGAGGAACCATTGTCCGGGATTCGCGCGGCGCTGCGCGCGGGCGAGGGGCGCGACGTTGATGTGCGCGCGGAGGTCCGCACCGGCGACACGCCGGCTGCGAAACGACAGGCAATCGCCAAAAAGCCGCCGCACATTCTGGTAACCACGCCGGAGTCGTTTTACCTGCTGCTCACTTCGCAATCGGGCCGAAAGATGCTGGCCGCCGCGCGCACGCTGATTGTCGATGAAATTCATGCGGTGGTCGGCAACCGGCGCGGTTCACACCTGGCGCTAAGCATGGAACGTTTGCAAGCCCTCGCGAAAGCGCCGGTGCAACGCATCGGTTTGTCCGCGACGCAGAAACCGATCGAGGAGGTGGCGCGGTTTTTGGTCGGCACGGGCGGTGTGGACGAAGGGGGCAATCCGCGTTGCGCCATTGTTGATACGGGACATTCCCGCAAAATGGACGTGGCGATTGAGCTGCCGGGTTCGCCGCTCGAAGCCGTGATGTCGAATGAGGTCTGGGCGGAGGTTTATGGCCGGCTGGCCGATTTGATCGACGCGCATCGGACGACACTGGTCTTTGTGAACACGCGTCGGCTGGCCGAACGCGTCACACGTCACCTCTGCGAGCGCCTCGGCGTGGACAAGGTCACTTCACACCATGGAAGTCTTTCGGCCAGGTTGCGGCTCGACGCGGAAAACCGTCTGAAACGGGGCGAACTGAAAGCGCTGGTCGCCACGGCGTCGCTGGAACTAGGCATCGACATCGGGGCGGTTGATCTGGTCTGCCAACTGGGATCAACTCGTTCGATTGCAACTCTGCTGCAGCGCGTTGGCCGCGCCGAGCACAAGCGCGGCGGATTGCCGAAAGGCCGACTGTTTCCGCTGAGTCGCGATGAACTGGTCGAGTGCCTCGCCGCGCTCCGTTCCGTGCGCAACGGCGAACTGGACTGCCTGCGGATGCCGGAGAAACCGCTTGACCTTCTGGCCCAACAAATCGTCGCCTGCGCGGCCTGCGAAGATTGGCAGGAACAAAAACTCTTCGACCTGGTGCGGTCCGCGTATCCGTATCGCAATCTGACGCGGCAAGAGTTTGACGACGTGCTGAAGATGCTGGCGGAAGGTTTCAGCACAAAGCGCGGGCGCCGCGGCGCATTGATTCATTATGACGCCGTAAACCAGCGCGTGCGCGGGCGGCGTGGCGCGCGGCTGGTCGCGCTGACTTCCGGCGGCGCGATCCCGGACAACGCGGATTATCGTGTCGTGCTTGAACCGGGCGAGACATTCCTCGGAACGGTAAACGAAGACTTTGCCATCGAAAGCATGGCCGGCGATGTTTTCCAGCTCGGCAACGCGTCGTGGAGGATTCTGGGAATCAACTCCGGCACGGTTCGCGTTGAAGACGCTCACGGCCAGCCGCCCGGCATCCCGTTCTGGCTGGGCGAAGCGCCGGGGCGAACGCGGGAGCTTTCGCAGGCGGTGTCTGAACTTCGTGTGGAGATAGAAACGAAGATTGGGCAGGCGCGGGCCGCAGGCGCTTGCCATGAACCGACGTCGTCTCCATTGGGACAAATTTGTGTTGCACCTGCAACACGAACTTGTCCAGAGCGGTTCATGGACTGGCTACGAGCGGAGACCGGTCTTTGCGAATCCGGCGCGCGCCAGCTCGCGGATTACTTCAGCGCGGCTTTCCGGACGCTCGGGGTCATTCCTTCGCAAAAGAAAATCGTGATGGAACGGTTCTTCGACGAGTCCGGCGGAATGCAATTGGTCATCCACGCCCCGTTCGGCATCCGGATGAACCGCGCCTGGGGGCTGGCATTGCGCAAACGGTTTTGCCGCTCGTTTAATTTCGAATTGCAGGCGGCGGCGACGGACGACGCAATTGTTCTCTCGCTGGGAACGCAACATTCCTTTCCGCTCGATGAAGTCTTTCGTTATCTCAACAGCCAGGCGGTCCGCGACCTTCTGATGCAGGCGCTGTTGGACGCGCCGATGTTTCCTATCCGCTGGCGCTGGAACGCGGCGCGCGCTCTGGCCCTCCCGCGCCAACGGGGCGGACGCAAAATTCCCGCGCCGCTGCAACGCATGGAGGCTGAGGACCTCATCGCGAGTGTGTTTCCCGATCAACTCGCCTGTCTCGAAAACATCGCAGGCGACCGCGAAATCCCGGACCATCCACTCGTGCGGCAGACGATTGAAGATTGTCTGACGGAGGCGATGGACATTGACGGGTTGGTTGGACTGCTCAAGCGGATTGAAGGCGGCGCGATTGAATGCATCGCGCGTGATTTGCCGGAGCCGTCGCCGCTGGCGCACGAGATCCTCAACGCAAAGCCCTATGCGTTTCTGGACAACGCGCCGCTGGAGGAACGGCGGACACAAGCGGTTTACACCCGACGCGCGAGCAGTTCCTCCGCGGATCGAGAACTTGGCATTCTCGACGCGACGGCCATCGAACGGGTGGGTGAGGAAGCGTGGCCGCGGGCCGGGAATGCCGATGAACTGCACGAAGCGCTGTTGCTCCTGGGAGTGATGACGGAAGCAGAAGTGCAGCGCAGTGTGGCGCCGGCATCCTTGCCTGCGAGTTCAGACCGCATCCCTGCCGTCAGTCCCGAAAGCGGGCACAGAAGCCAGCCCAACCCGAAGACTGGAAGCCTGTTCTACGCCATTGGTCCGCTGCTTGAATCGCTCATGGCGGAGAAACGGGCCGGACGTTTGACGGTCGAAGGTAGCCGCCGACGTGAGGAGGCGGACACTGTTTCGGAAAATTCAATCGAACCCTTGCATCGGCGGCCAGGGGAATTCTGTGGAGGTTGTCGGGCCCGCCACCGCGCGTGCCCTGGCCGAGTTCTTCCTTTTGTCGCAAAGGGATATCGACGCCGCGTTGTTGGCTTTGGAAGCAGAGGGCTTCGTTCTACGCGGACGTTTTCATCCGGACGCAACAGAACTCGAATGGTGCGACCGCCGGCTTCTGGCCCGGATTCATCGGCTGACGATCAACCGGCTGCGCGCGGAGATTCAGCCGGTTTCCCTGGCGGATTTTCAACGCTTCCTGCTCGCGTGGCAGCGCGTTGATGCCGGGCATCGCGCCGGAGGACCGGAGGGAGTTGAGGCGGTGCTCGAATTGCTCGACGGCTATGAGTTGCCCGCCGCGGCGTGGGAGCCGGAGGTGCTCGCCCTCCGGGTGAAAGAATACGCACCACAATGGCTCGATCGCCTTTGCTTCACCGGGAGGATCGGTTGGGGACGTTTGGTGCCTCCGCAAAACCAGAAAGCTCGAGCGTTCACGCCGCTGCGGTCAAGCCCTGTATCCCTCTTCGCGCGCGAAAACCTCGTGGATTGGCGTGAATTGTCCGCCGCGAAGGGGCCGCCGGAACTGTTGCCCGACACGGAGCAAGTGTTGAAAACGCTGTCGCAAGCCGGCGCTTTGTTTTTTAAAGAAATCGTTCGGCAGACCGGTCTGCTCCCCTCGCGGGTCGAGCAGGCGCTGGGTGAACTGGTGGCGCAGGGGTGGGTGACCGCCGACAGTTTTGAAGGTTTGCGAGCGTTGCTGATTCCTTCGGAAAAACGGGAGCGGTTCACTGATGTCGAGCGTAAGCGGAGGCACAGAACGGTGACGAGCGTTGAATTTGCCGGGCGATGGTCGTTGCTGCGAACGACGGAATCCAACCCCGGCCAGCCCGGATTAACGCGGAAGTCGGAAGGCGGAACGCGGGATGAAGCCGGGAGCCTCCTCACGGCCTCCGCTACGAGGGAGAAGGCCATCGAGACTTACGCGGGCGTTTTGCTGCGTCGATACGGGATCGTATTCCGCCGGTTGCTGGAAAGGGAATCGTTGAAGGTTTCGTGGTTCGAGTTGGGACGCGTTTATCGTCGGCTTGAAGCGCGGGGCGAAATTCGGGGCGGACATTTTGCGAGTAGCGTAAGCGGCGAACAGTTCGCTTTGCCTGAAGCCGTCGGTCTGTTGCGTTCCATTCGGAAAACAAAACCGACCGGAGAGTTGATCGCGCTGAGCGCGGCTGACCCGCTGAATTTGGTCGGTATCCTCACGCCTGGTCCGCGGATAACGGCCATCGCCGCGAACCGCATTCTGCTGCGTGACGGAGTGCCGATTGCCGCGCTGGAGGCCGGCCAGATTGTGAAACTGGAAAACAACATCGGGCTCGAAGACCGGTTGATTGAACAGATGCTGAAGACAGGAAAACTGCCGCCCTCGCTGCGGCCTTATTACGGCTAAAGCGAGTTCGCCTTTGCGCGGTGATTGCCGGGATGCCGGGCAGGAAATGAAATAAAAGGGCTTGCACAATAACGGGGTGAGTCCATTATTAAGGCGTTGCCTGGATCGCGGGGTGGAGCAGCCCGGTAGCTCGTCAGGCTCATAACCTGAAGGCCGCAGGTTCAAATCCTGCCCCCGCAACCAATTTCCAACCCTGCCCGCCGATTTTCGGCGGGCTTTTTTGTGCCCACAGAAAATTCGTTTGCCTGCCTGGTGAAAAAAGCTCATAGATCGAAGGAGGACTATGGAAGCATTCCAGGCCAGCCGGTGGACAAAAGGCAATTTTCTCTTTCCCACGGTCATCGAAGTCAGCGAAAAGGCCGTGGTGCGGCGCAAACGATCCTGGTTCAGCCGGGACGAAATCAGCATCAGCGTTCAAAAGATCGCCTCGGTTCATGTAAAAACCGGGCTGATCTGGTCGGACATTTTGATCGAGTCTTCGGGCGGGACGGACCCATTGACCAGCCACGGCCACCGCAAAGCGGATGCCCGCCGCATCAAG
>QHNT01000276.1 GCA_003218515.1 Verrucomicrobiota bacterium
GAATTTTGCTTCGTGAATCTCATCGAGCCTGGTGACGAAGTCATCATCGGCGTCAACGGCGTGTTCGGCACGCGCATGATGGACGTGGCCGAGCGTTGCGGTGCGAAGGTGACCAAAGTCGAAGCGCCCTGGGGCCGCATCATCGAGCCGCAGCAAATCGCCGACGCGCTGAAGAAAGTTTCGCGACCGAAGTTTGTGGCCATCGTGCACGCAGAAACTTCGACCGGCGCGCTCACGCCCGTTGAAGAGATTTCCAAACTGACGCACAAAGCGGGGGCGCTGATGTTGCTCGACACCGTCACGTCGCTCGCCGGTTGTCCGGTGCGGATTGACGACTGGCAGGTGGACGCGGTTTACAGCGGCACGCAGAAATGTCTGAGCTGTCCGCCCGGACTCTCGCCGGCGTCGCTCAGTCCGCGCGCGCTCGAAGTCGCGAGGAAACGGAAAACCAAAGTCCAGAGCTGGTATCTCGACGTGAATCTGCTGGCGTCCTACTGGGGCCAGGACCGCGCTTATCATCACACCGCGCCCATCTCGATGAACTACGCGTTGCACGAAGCGCTGCGCGTGGTGCTTGACGAGGGCCTGGAAAGCCGCTGGCGTCGCCACGAGCAAAATTATCTCTCGCTGACGGCCGGCTTGAAAGCGATGGGCCTGCAGATCGCGTCGCAGGAAGGCCATCAACTCTGGCAGCTCAATGCCGTCGCGGTGCCCGAAGGCGTGGACGAAGCCGCCGTGCGCAAACGATTGTTGACCGACTTCAACATTGAAGTCGGCGCCGGTCTCGGTCCGCTGAAAGGCAAAATCTGGCGCGTCGGTTTGATGGGCGAAACTTCGAGCAAAGCCAACGTGAAGGCGTTCCTCTCCGCGCTCGCCCAAATCTTGAATGACTCGGGACGGAAAACTGACGCGGCCGCCGCGCTGGCCGTAACAGGTTAATCCTTCACTGTCGTCGTAATTCCTTTCGCGATTCCCACGGACAGTCGGGCGCAATTTGGCACTACCACCATATCCAGTCAGGTCTGCAAGATTTCTGAAGACCCCTCACCCTGTCCCTCCCCATCCGATGGGGAGAGGGTGGCCTCCAGGCCGGGTGAGGGGAATAAGTGCGTCACATCAGCTTGGTGGTGGTGCCGAGTCGCGCCACGCACAGCCTGGCCACCGGAGATTTTGCTTGGAACGCAGTCTCTTTTGTGGTAGAGAACACTTCAATCCTTCGTGCCTGGTTTGAGCGCACCCACGTCGCGCTCTTCAGCCGTAATTCGAGGAGCTGTTATGAAAGCAAATAAGCGGTCCTGCTGGCTCCTGGCCTTCATTCTCTTATCCGTTTTATCCGGCAGTCTCGGCACTTGCAACTATTGCCAGAGTCGGAGACGCCTCTCAAAGAGCGTGCCTGAACCAGCCCCTGTTTTCCACCGGGCCTCGACCGTGAGCATCGGCGATCCGACTCGTTTACCCGAAAAGCGCGGAGAAAGTCTAACATTGGAACCGCGTCTCGGCTTGGATGAAAACATCCACAGGCACAAGCGACCGGAACAAGCGCCTCCCTGGACTATCGCTTTCGGAAAGGAATTCTGGCGGCGTCCGACCACGCAGGCCAGGGTCAACGAGGCGCTCGGCAAGTCGCCGGTTCAGGTTTCGAGCGCAGTTGGCTTCGGTGAGGTAATCGAGCGCGTGTCGCACGCTTTCGCGAGCGATGGCCCCGCTGATCCGCCGGTCGTTCACGCAAAAACCTACACCGCCAGCATGAATGGGTCGGGATTGCGTTTCTCACCCAATAACCCGCTCGAGACAGCGATTGGCGCGGAAACCGAGACGGTCTTTCGCACCATCTCTGTTCAACAAGGTCGCCGCGCTCTCTATACCGCGAACGCGTCGGGACTCAACTGGTCGGCGCTGGGGAACACTGCGCAAGCGCTCCTCGATCCGGCATCAGGGCTGGTGGAACACTATGAGGCTCGTAGCGAAGGCGTAGCGGTGACTTGGGTTTTCAACAAGCCGTTGGCAACCACCGGACCATTTGTCGTCGAGGCGGAGTTGTCCGGACTGAAATATGCCGGGCAGACCGAAGGAGGTTTGCACTTTGCGGACGAGACGGGCACGGCACGCGTGCGCGTGGGAAAAGTGACGGCAGTGGACAGCGCGCAAAACAAGTGGAATGTGGCGGTGCGGGCCGATCAAGGCCGGCTTCGCATTGATGTCCCTGCTGAGATCCTGGCCGCGGCGGCTTACCCGCTGGCCATCGATCCTCTCATCTCGCCGGAGTTCGGAATCGACAACCCGATCATCACTCCGGTTTCTTCGGGCGTCAACGCGGCTCCGCAAGTGGCGCCTGCCATAGCCAGTAATGGGCGCGACTATCTGGTCGTCTGGCAGGTTGGCATCTCGGGGAACTATAACCCGGACATTGTCGGAGCGCGCGTGTCCGGCGCAGGAGTTGTCCTCGATCCGAATGGAATTTACATCAACGCTGCAGGGAATGATCAGCTGGTACCCGCCGTTGCATCGAATGGGAAGGACTATTTGGTGGTCTGGGAGGACCACAGAGATTTTTCCACCCAACGTTCTGACATTTATGGCGCTCGAGTGACCAGCGATGGAGTGGTGTTGGAAACCGGTGGATTTGCGATTAGCTTCCAAGTCGCGGATCAAAAAAACCCTGCGGTAGCTTCAAACGGGAAGGATTATTTGGTCGTGTGGGAGGACTCACGGAATTCGAGCACAACCTCTGTTGACATTTATGGAGCCCTCGTGACCAGCGGCGGGGTTGTATCTGACTTCGGTGGACTTGCGGTGAGTACTTGGCCGACTGCTCAACAATCGCCGAGCGTGGCCTCGGACGGGGCCGATTACCTGGTGGTGTGGTCGGACAACGGCCGCTTTCCTTTTTCTACATCGCAAATATTCGGTGCCCGAGTCACCCGCGCTGGAGCCGTGTTTGAGACGACAGGATTTCTTGTTAGCCTAGAGCCGGATCGATATGGAATTGAATCCACTCCTGTGGTGGCATTCAATGGTAATAACTATTTGGTCGTATGGCATCATCCTGCTTTTTCAAGCACATATCCCAATATCTACGGAGCGAGAGTTACCACCGAAGGGACTGTTCTCGATAATAGTCCCCTTCTCATTAGCAATTCGGCAAACAACCAAGGCGTTCCCGCGTTAGCTGCCATTGGCAGCAATTACTTACTAGTTTGGAAAGACGCACATAATACAAACACAACCGGCTTCGATATTTACGGGACAGTGATAAATGGAGACGGGACCGTGACCGACACCAATCGGATACCGATTTGCCGAGCAGCAGGGAATCAAGACTTTCCTGCCATCGCTTCTAATGGAACTAATTGTTTCGTGGTCTGGCAAGATACGCGCAATGCCGGGACGAACCACCCGGACATTTACGGAGTGCAAGTCTCCAGCGCCGGAGTCCCGGCTGATCCCAACGGGCAAGCCATCAGCACGAGCGTTAGCCTGGAAGACACACCAGCGGTAGCCAGTAACGGCACCAATTCGCTGGTGGTCTGGGTGGACAGCCGTAATTATCCACCCACAGGTCAAATCATTTTTGGCGCGCGGGTAACGAGTGACGGACTGATTGCCGATCCGAATGGATTCGCGATCACTACCAACCACGGAGTTGTCACGGTGCTGAATCCGGCAGTGGCCTGTAATGGGAGTGATTATCTTGTGGCGTGGGAGGATTATCGAAATGGTCTTGATCCCAACCTGCAGGTTGACATTTTCGGAGCTCGAGTGAGCAGCGGCGGCGTTGTCCTGGATACGAATGGAATTCCCATCTCGGTGGCATTTGGCTCCCAAATTGCGCCGGCGTGACGAATCTGCCGCCGCTGTGGCTTCCGATGGGAGTGGTTACTTGGTCGCGTGGTCAGATCAGAGGAACATGAAGGACACCGGGGTGGATATTTATGCCGCGCGGCTCACTGGCGGGGGAAAGGTCCTTGATACCAATGGCATTCCGATCTGCACCGTCGTAAATGACCAAACCGTTCCTGCCATCGCCAGCAATGGCAGTGACTATCTTGTGGTGTGGCAGGATAACCGAGATGCGGGCGGGATTGCGCCACCCTCTGACATTTACGGAGCGCGGGTTGTCAGCACGGGAACGGTAATAGAGACCAACGGTTTTGCGATCTGCACCGCCCGCGGCACTCAAGGATTTCCCGGGGTCGCTGCCAATGGGCCGGATTATTTAGTGGTGTGGCAGGATTATCGAGATGGGAATTCCTATTTTGACGTGAATGCGGACATTTATGGTGCGAGGGTGAAAAGCGACGGAAGCGTGTTGGATGCCGCCGGCCTGACGATCAACACCAATGCCTTTAACCAGGAAGTTCCCTCCATCGTGTCCGCCGGCTTTCGCCGATTCCTTGTCGTCAACCGTGGCACCCGCGATGGACAACTCCGGACCGTCGCCAATTTCGTTTCGGTGAATGATTCTCCGGTAGCGGACAGCCAAAGCCTGGCTGCCGTCGAGGATACGCCACTGGCGATTACGCTGACGGCAAGCGATGCTCAAAACGATCCGTTGACTTTTATGGTGTCGCGCACTCCGACAAACGGCACGTTGTCCGGGACCGCCCCCAATCTTGTTTACACACCGGCCACAAACTATAATGGGCCGGACAGCTTTAGCTTCAAAGTGAACGATGGGTTTATCGATTCCGCACCGGCCACGGTTACCATCAATGTTACCGCAGTAAACGATCCGCCGATCCTGGCGGCGATTACAAATCAATTGATTGACGAAGGGAGCACGTTGGTCGTCACGAACACAGCGGCGGACCCTGATGTGCCTGCGAACGTGTTGACCTTCAGTTTGGGGACCAATGCGCCAGCCGGAGCGAGCATCAACACGACTAACGGCGTTTTCACCTGGACCCCAGGAGAAGCGCAGGGACCGAGCGCCAGCGTCATCACGGTTACTGTGGCTGATGACGGCGTGCCGAGTCTGACCGACTCGAAAAGTTTTACGGTGGTTGTGAGAGAACTGAACGCCGCGCCCATCCTTGCGAAGATTCCCGATGTAACGATCAGCCAAGGCATGACGTTGGTTATTCCGATCATTGCATTCGATGCGGATTTGCCAGCCAATAGGTTGACCTTCACTCTGAGTTCGAATGCGCCCGCGGGAGCGAGCATCAACTTGACCAACGGCCTGTTCATCTGGACACCCACAAAAGCGCAAGGTGACACCACGAATCTCATCGCTGTACGGGTGGAGGATAACGGTGTTCCTGCTCTGAGCGACGAAAAGGCGTTCACAGTCGTCGTCAATCCTGCCCCAACTCCATTTCAGGTCACGGGCATTAACATCGGACCTCCGGGTGAGGTCGTTATCATTTGGAACGCTGTGACCGGGAAGACATACCGCGTTCAATACAAAGCTAAGGTGGATGACTCGAATTGGTTGGATTTGAGCGGAGTCACCACCGCCACCGGTCCATCCGCAGTGAAGGTTGACTCCACGTTGAGCGGCGTCCAACAGCGATTTTATCATGTGGTCCAGCTTCCGTGAGATTCCTGCGTCTGGCCTATTCGCAACGTAGAGCTCACCATCTCCAGCAACTCAATGCCGATGACCGTGCCCGAAGGCGTTCCTTTCCGCGCCGGCGCAAATCCTCAATGACTTGGGACGGAAAACGAATGTGGAAGCGGCGTTGGCAGCAGTGGCCGTTTGATTTCGAACCGCGAATGGACGCGAATGAACGCGAATGAACCCGAGGCGGCTGACGCCGCAACCACAAATGAGAGCCGCAAAGGAACGCAAAGTGCGCAGAGATACAAATCCTTTTCTTTGTGTTCCTTGTGTTCTCTTGCGGCCAATTCTTTGCCGGAAAAACAAAGATTTGGTACGAATCACGAAACGAAACAGAAGCGCCGTGCGGAGGGCTTGATCAACCGGAGTCTTTTACGACTGTAAATCGTCCGCGTGTTTCGCGTGGCTTGCGGTTCAAGCATTCAAGGTCATGGCGAAGTCCTCCGTAAAGTAAAAGGTCCTTACTTTGTCGAATCGTGAAGCGTTCGAGCACTCGCCGCCGCACGACACCCCGCGATTCTTCCGAAGCGCTCCGAGGAAAGCGTTCGCAGCGGGCCGGCCACTCACGGGGACAGCGCGGGGCCGTCTTCCCGCGGATGGGCGGCTGGACTGGGCACTGCAATTTGTTGGGACGCTTCCAAACGGCCTAACAAAAGCGCGGCTTGAATCCGCTTCTTGGCCACCGTAAGCGCGCGGACCGGCATAGGCTTGAGCGGGCTGAAGACCTGCACCCGCACTCCCTCAGGAGGTTGGCGAATAAGATTCATCGCTGCGTTGTACTGGACATGTTGTCGCGTGGTCCACACTGAAGCCACGGCGGGAAACTGCGGATAAGCAAGCTGACCCAGGAATCGCGGGGTCGGCTTAAGCCGGAAATTCAACCGGTGGGTTAACACGACTGTGATGTCGGTCGCGCCAGCCTGGAGCACTCGTTGAATCGGGATCGGATCAGCCACCCCGCCATCGGCATAAGGATGGCCGTCCACATAGTCAAATCCGCGCGTAGCGAAAGCCATCGAAGAAGTGGCGCGCAACGCCTCAAAAATTCGCTCGTCCCGGGCATGAAAATAAACCGGTTCACCGGTATGGCAGTCGGTCAGCACAATGCAAAAACGGGTGGGTGCATTTTGAATGGCTTCCACCGAGAGATGGACTCGCTCGCGGAACAGGTGATCCACCAGGTAGGCAAGATCAATAATCGGTTTTCGGCGAAGGATATTTGTTTTGCGAATAATTTTGCAGGCGTGCTCGCGCCAGATGGCCAATCCGGGCTCGACCATCCCGGCCACAAAAAAGGCAGCCGAACAAGCCCCTGAAGACGCGGCATACACCATGTCGTAGCGGTTCATCCCCCGTTCATAAAGGAAGGCCAACACACCCGCAGCCCAAGCCCCGCGCATCGCTCCGCCTTCGACAATCAAGGCGCTTTTCCGACCTGATTCGGGACCTACACTGCTGGACGACATCTCCGACATTCTTACAACCCGCCAGGGCTTTGTGGCGCCACGCATTGGGCGCTCTTCGCTGGCGGAATAACACCAGCATCGACTGTGCCTTGATGAACTTAGAGGAAATCCGCTTTCGAGCGACCATGCCGGATGAAGCGGTTTTGTCATGTGCTGCTCTTGGAAGAGGAGTGAAGGGGTAAGCGCGATGAGGTGAAACATGACTCTGTCCGAAAGGTTTAGAGATCCATTGAGTTACGCCATCGAGGCCGACGCCGGACAAATGCACGAGGGAACCCCAATTCCCTTTAGGGCACACCTGTTCGGCGTGACCGGCATCGCACTCGAATACGGCGCAGATGAAGGCGAGGCGATTGCAGTGCTTTTGCATGACGCGGGCGAAGACGCGGGCGCGGCGTGTGGGACACAAACCGCAAGGTTTTTGAACGGCGTGAGGCACGCAGCGCGGCCAGGCCGGAACGAGAATCGTCCTCCCTCGTCGTCCTCGTTCTCGTAACCGAAAACAGGGAATCAGTTAGAGGAATGGGGAGCGCAGCCGCCTCGGCTGCTGTTCGGCGCGCCCCCGCGCCGAACTCTGCGCCAGGACGACAAACCATCAGGTCGGGCGCCTCGCGCCGGAATGCCAGCGGCGAGGGCGCCGTTAGCAGCGCCCGAGGCGGGCGCGCTCCCCGATTCCAACGGAATCGCTAATCACTCAAATCTGTCACGCTGAGCCGAGTCCAGCGAAGCGGTGCAGGTAGTCATATTTGGGCACCTCGATTGTTAGTGCTGCGTGTCCGTGCAATGGCACGCAAGATCAGAAAATGCCTCACGGCGAATTTTTAAAGTTCCAGGCTTCATTCGAGTATTTCTCTAACACCAGCTTTTGTGTCTGTTCCCTTGGGAATCCTTTCAATTCTCCGATTGCTCTCCACGCCTGGCGCAAGGCGGCCTTCACCTCCTTCGCGGAAACGTTCCAGTTCATCAAAAACTCTCCGTGGCTCCGGCTTCGACGGTAGTCGGGCTGTTTCGAGGGCATGCGCAGCACCTTTTCGATCAGCGCGAGATCGAAGTCCAACAGGAACGATCCGTGAAACAGAACCGCTCGCCGCCGCCGCCGCTGCGCGTTGCCGGAGAATTTGCGGTTGTCGAACACGAGGTCGGTGTGGCCGCGCACGGCGATTTCGGATTTCGGATTTCGGATTTCGGATTTGAAAGACAGAGCCTCCTTACGTCGGCTGCTACGAGTCAACAAGGGTTCCAACGCCGCGCGGTTGCGTTCCATCACGAATCGGTTCGTGCCGGTCACGGTTTGCAGCGCTGGATCGGAATCAATCCTCAGGATGAGCGAGTAACTCAGGCAGCCGGGGCCTTGGAGCACGGTCCCGCCGCCGCTGCAGCGGCGCAGAATCGGAATACCGAATTGCTGGCACGCTGCGACGTTGACCTCGCGCTCGACGCGATTCGAGCAGCCGACCACGACGAAGTGTTGTTGCGGTTCCCAGAAGCGGAGCACTTCCGGACCGTCTCCCGCGTCGCACCAGTCGAGCAGCGCCTCGTCACAGGCGAGGTTTTCTTCCGGCGTCGGAAATGTCAGGTCGAGGTATTTCACGCGCGTTTACAATGGCCGCCCAGGTGAGCCGGCGGTTGCCCCGCATTGGTAGGGACGCCGCGCTGCGGGCGTCCAGTCGGCGCAGCGCGCCGACCCTACCTTGCCTCTTTCTATTTGCGTCCGGTTCCGGTCATCTTCAAATTGTCCGTCTGCGGCGACTCGTTCGCGCCGCCGGAAAGCCAAGTGCCCGGTTGACTGAAAGTGAAATCGAAATTGCACGAGACCAGCAGCAAAGCCGACGCCGCCCGAAAAAAGTGGCTGGAGTCGCTCGAATTCGTCGTCGAGCAGGTGTTCAAGGCCCAGGGCTCCGAACAGGCACCCTTCTTCCTCGACAACCTGGTGGACCGCCTGCGCGCGGCGGGCGTCAAGGCGCCTTATCCTGTCAGCACCCCTTACGTCAACACGATTCCTGTTGAACAACAACCGCGGTTTCCGGGCGATTGGCAGACTGAAGTCCGCATCAAGAGTTACATCCGCTGGAACGCGATGGCGATGGTCGTGAACGCCAACCGCAAGCACAACGGTCTCGGCGGTCACATCTCCACTTACGCCTCGCTCGCGACGCTCTACGAGGTCGGTTACAATCATTTCTTCCACGCGGGCGACGCCGGTCGGCCTGCCGACATGGTTTTCTTCCAGGGCCACGCCACGCCGGGTAATTACGCGCGCGCATTTCTGGAGCGCCGGCTGGATGAGCGACACCTCCAGAATTTCCGCCAGGAACTGGCCGAGGGCGGCGGGCTGTCGTCGTATCCACACCCCTATTTGATGCCGGATTTCTGGCAGTTCCCCACGGTCTCCATGGGTCTCGGCCCGATCATCTCGATTTATCAGGCGCGGTTCAATCGCTACCTGCAAGCGCGCGGGCTGGTGAAGTGGACGCAGGAACCGAAGGTCTGGGCGTTCGTGGGCGACGGCGAATCGGACGAACCGGAAACACTTGGCGCGCTCACGCTCGCGTCGCGCGAGAATCTCGACAACCTGGTCTGGGTCGTGAATTGCAATTTGCAGCGACTCGACGGCCCGGTGCGCGGCAACGGCAAGATCATTCAGGAACTCGAAGCCGCCTTCCGCGGCGCGGGCTGGAATGTCATCAAAGTCATCTGGGGCTCGGATTGGGACGAACTGCTTGCCAAGGACACGAAGGGCCTTTTGCTGAAGCGCATGGAGGAGGCGGTGGACGGCGATTATCAGAAATACTCGGTCGAGCCGGGAAGCCATACGCGCAAACATTTCTTTGGCAAATACCCCGAATTGCTCAAGCTGGTGAATCATCTGTCCGACGACCAGATTCGCAAGCTGCTCCGCGGCGGCCACGACACGCGCAAGGTGTACGCCGCCTACAAAGCCGCGGTGGAACACGAGGGTCAGCCCACGGTCATTCTCGCCAAGACCGTCAAAGGCTACGGCCTGGGCGAGGCGGGCGAGGGCCGCAACATTTCGCACCAGCAGAAAAAGCTCAACGAAAAGGAGCTTCGCGAATTCCGCGCGCGGTTCAACATCCCGATCAGCGACGAGGAGATTGTCGATACGCCGTTTTACCGTCCCGCGCTTGACAGCCCGGAAACAAAATATTTGCTCGAACGGCGTGAGGCTCTCCGCGGTTTCCTGCCAAAACGCGAAGTCAAAGCCGAGCCGTTGAAAGCACCGCCGCTTTCCAGCTTCGCTGAATTTCTCAAAGGCTCCGGCCGCAGCGAAGCTTCCACCACGATGGCCTTCGTGCGTCTGCTGAGTCATTTGTTGCGCGACAAAAACATCGGCAAACGCATCGTGCCGATCATTCCCGACGAAGCCCGCACGTTTGGTCTGGACGCTCTGTTCCGCGAGATCGGCATCTACGCGCACGACGGCCAGCTCTATCAGCCGGTGGACAGCGAATCGCTGCTTTACTATCATGAAGCGAAAGACGGCCAGATTCTCGAGGAAGGCATCACCGAAGCCGGCTCGATGTCGTCATTCATCGCGGCGGGCACCGCTTACGCCAGCCACGCCGTCAACATGATCCCGTTCTTTATCTATTATTCCATGTTCGGCTTCCAGCGCATCGGCGACCTGATGTGGCTGGCGGGCGACATCCAGGCGAAGGGATTTCTGCTGGGCGCCACGGCAGGCCGCACGACATTGAACGGCGAAGGCTTGCAACACGAGGACGGACACAGCCTGTTGCTCGCGAGCGCCATTCCAACCTTGCTCGCTTACGATCCAGCCTTCGCATTCGAGATTGCTGTCATTATCCAGGACGGTATTCGCCGGATGTACCAGGACGGTGAAGACATCTTTTATTATCTCACACTCTACAACGAGAATTACGCGATGCCGCCGATGCCGCAGGGCGCCGAGGAAGGCATTCTCAGGGGCCTCTACAAATTCAAGCCCGGCCCGGCAATCCCTCACCCGGCCTCCGGCCACCCTCTCCACGAACCCGAGCGCCCCCTCACCCCTTCCCTCTCCCCCGCTCGGAGCGGGAGAGAGGGTGTCCGAAGGACGGGTGAGGGGCGCTCGGCGAAAGGGACTCACTTGAAAGCGCACATCTTCGCGAGTGGCCCGATCATTCGCTCGGCGTTGAAGGCCCAGGAAATCCTCGCTGAACGCTTCGAGGTCTCCGCCGATGTCTGGAGCGCGACGAATTACAAGCAGCTCCGCACGGAAGCGCTGCGTTGCAAACGTTGTAATATGCTGCACCCGATCGAGCCGCCGAAGAAATCCTACCTGGAAACCGCGCTGGAAAAGGAACAGGGCGTGTTTGTTGCGGTGTCCGATTTCATGAAAATCGTGCCCGAGCAAATCGCGCCGTGGGTTCCGGGCGGCTTGATGACGCTGGGCACGGACGGTTTCGGCCGCAGCGACACACGCGAACGGTTGCGCCGCTTTTTTGAAGTGGACGCCGAATGCACCGTCATCGCCACGCTTTACGCGCTGGCTGAAAAGGGACTGGTGGAGAGAAAAATTGTGGCAAAGGCGATGAAAGACCTTGGCGTTGATCCAGAGAAAGCGTTTCCTTACTGTGTTTAAGGGAATTGAAGGCTTGTCTGGCCGTTCAAGTGTTTGAGAGCGCCTTGTCGAGCCTTGTTCCCTTACGCACTGCCCGCTTGAGATTCCCAAGGCGACTGGACGGCGAGTTTCCGGGGATGTAACGAAATCTCCATGTTGTCGTTACTAGGCGCATGAAACTGAAACGCTATCTGAAAATCTACGGCGCGCTTTGGAAGAACTCCGTGGTGCGCGAGATGGGTTTCAAAACGAACTTCCTCCTTTGGATCGTCGTGGAGATGCTCTGGTTCGCTCTGCAACTGTCATTCTTCGCGGTCATCTACACGCACACCGATCGGATTGGCACCTGGTCGAAGTGGCAGGTGGTGATGCTGCTGGGCGCGAGTCATTTCATTCAACAGATTTTCACGGCCATCTTTCTGACCAACTGCACTCAGCTTTCCGAATTGATCCGCACCGGCAAACTCGATTTCATGCTGCTGTTGCCGGTGAACACGCGCTTCATGATTTCATTCCGTCAGGTGGACCTCGGCGGCTTCGTCAACGCCGCCTCCGCCGTGGCGGTTATGCTTTACGCAGGCAGACAACTGCACCTGTCGCCGGGCTGGGAACAGATTGTTGGTTTTGTCCTGCTGGCAGCGGTGGGCATTCTGATTCACTATTCGTTGATGTTTCTGCTGGCGAGTGTCAGCTTCTGGACCGTGCGCGCGCAGGGCATCGTCTGGGGTTACTACAATCTGTTCAACATCGCGCGGCTGCCCGATGAAGCGTTTCACGGATTGTTCAAGGCCTTCTTCACCTTCGCCCTGCCCATGCTGCTCATCGCGAACGTGCCGGCAAGATTGCTTGTGCGGAAACTCGGTTCGCCTTTCGAGATGCTCCTGCTCCTGGGCATGGCCGTTATCTGCCTGCTGGTTTCGGAGGGCATCTGGCGGCTCTCCGTCCGGCATTACACCAGCGCCAGTTCGTAATGACGGGGAATGGTCGCGCCTGAAAACCTCTTCATGCCTGCCACCAGGTTCGCCAGCGGCGTCTGCATGAACCGCCCCTTCGTCCTCCTCCTCGTTCTCGTCCTCGATTCGCCCTCTTGGTTTTGAGGACAAGGACGAGCACGAGAACGATTGGGATCATGTTCCCAAGGCGCGATTCTGGAATCGTGGCTTTCCATGAATCTGCCCCCCTCACCCCTTCCCTCACTCCCAATGGGGGAGAGGGTGGGCAGAGGTCGTGAGGGGGTGGTTCATGGCGCCACCAGGTCGCGTAACAACAAATTGTTGCCAAACAAGTCTCACTATGTGCTAGTCAATATAATGTCTTGGCAGTCATGTTGCGGCCACTTTTGTGAAGTCATGTCATGGTGCGCTGCGTTGCGGCTGCTAATAGTCGTTCGACCGTCCAAGGTTCATCAGCCAATCCAGCCCCATGCGCAGGTGTAGTTCCCGTCGTCGAATGAACCTTGCAGAAGTTGTAGGTAGCCACGAATAACGCGATTGCATGGCGGTGGTTTTCCAACTTACGGGACCAGCCAAGGCCAAGACGCGCGAACCGTTTGTTGAAATGCCGCACGCTAAGGTTTGAGCGTTCGACAAAGCTGGTGCAAATGCGCTTGCGGATTGGATTTCCGGCTCGGACCTGGATGGTAATTCCGACGAATGGAGCCGGGGAATACCGGCGCTTGGCTTCGATTTCCGCTGGCGGAGTATCATAGTTCTTTTGCATCACAGCGTAATCTAGCCTGTCCAACAAGTATTTTCGGATCGTGTCCGGGTATGCTGCCCAACCGTCTGTTGTAACCTGGACGCGACCAACGACGCGGGAAGCAAGGTCTTTTGCAAATTGGTCTGTGCTCTCATAATCGCGTTTGCCGGTGAACTGAGAGACAATCAGCTTGGATCGGGCGCAGAGACCAAGGAACGTGTAAAAATCGCCCCTCTGCGTGTCCTCTGGTGTTGTGCGCGATTGGCGGATTGCGACCCGAGCCCACAGCTCGTCAACTTGAAGACCCCAAGGAGCGGTGATGTTGCGAACTGTCCGGTCAAGGAAACTGGACAATTTCCCACCAACCGTTTCCAACACGGACAGGATAGTGTGAGTATGACAGCCGGTTAGACGGGCGATTGCTCGCACTCCGATGCCCTCAGAAAACAATTTGGTGATCTGGATAACCTTTGAATGCTCCACCCTGAGAGCGCCTAAAGGCTGAGATTCACTGAACGTTTTCGCACAACGCACACAGCGGTATCGTTGCACGACGCGGTTTTTGTTTCGGAAATGGCCGAATCTTTTCGTTGGTCCTGAACAGCAAAGACAGCGCAAGCTTGCCTTTCTTGCAAGGCCCGCTACGATCTAGCTGTATCTGCGAAGATATGCAGCCGTCGCAGCTACCCTGCGTTGGTTGCGCCCCTTGAGTGTTATCAGCACTCTTGGGGCTTGGTTTTCGGTCTAGGTGAGTCCGGGTAGGGTGAGGCATCGTTGGCTTATGGGACCAACTGAGACCCAACCAACACCCGCCCGGACAGGCACAGGCGGACAAGATGGCTGCGGGCGACAGGGTTGTCGCTGGGTCCTCATCCATCTTACCGCCAAATTCTTCATAATTTATGCCCCATCTTAGGTGGTTTTGCCGTGCAGTAAAGGTAAATCGTAAGATTTAACGGCTGGAGCGTTAGTGGTGTATTTTTACCTGCCAGTTAGCTGTTGACTGTGGCCGGTTTAGATGGTCTAGTTCTGCCATGCAAGACGAAAAGTCAAAGAGAACGAGAAGCCCTGCTTACCCTTACATCGACTTGGAGGAAGCCGTTGCGAAGGTCGCCGTTCTTTGGAAGCAAGCCAACCGACACAGTGTACCGATTGATGTCGCGGCTAAATATTGGGGCTACGACGGCAAAAGCAGCGTGACCTACTCAGTGGCGTCTGCTCTGTTGAAATTCGGTCTGGTAACCGATGAAGGCACTGGCGAACAACGCCAGTTGAAGCTTTCCGAAAGTGCAATAAAGCTAGTTTACGAACCAGATACAACTGACCCGGCCTATATTAAAGAACTCAGAGACGCTGCTCTCAGGCCAAAGATACATTCCGAAATTTGGGAAAACTATGGGGGCAAGTTGCCCGACGATGCTGTAATCAGGAGATTTCTGGTTTTAGATCGGAAGTTCAACGATCAATATGTCGATGTTTTTATTTCAGAATTCAGAAGGACAATTGAGTTTGCAAAGCTTACGGACGCTGTTAAAGTTCCGAACAAAAGCACAGATGAAGGCTTTCAGCGTTCACAGAAAGATTCCCAAAAGTCGTGCGAAACTAAGGTGCAGAATCAAAGCATCGGACAATCCGATAAAAATGTGCTTGCTCAATACTCCATACCGCTAGGAGCTAGCGAAGCTACCTTGATATTCACAGGCGAAAGCCTGTCAGGGGAAGACTTCGACGCGCTTGCCGAGTTTGTTTTATTTGCAAAAAAACAACACGCCCGTCGATTGAAACTGACGGGCTCGAAAAATGTAATTGGCAGCATCGAACATACTTTTCAGAAGGAGAGTTAATAAATTAGCGTCGCGTCGGTTTTAGAAACAATCCAGTGTTACTCGACCCGCCACCAGAGTAGCCGTATTTTGGCCTTGCATTTGCGCGCCGTTTTTCTACACTGGTCTCTCACCTTCACACCATGGCATCGCACGCGCGTCTCCAATTTTTGCGGGCAGGGCTGTTCGCCTGTGTCTGGCTTGTTTGCGGCGCATGGAGCGGTCGTTCCGCTGATTCTCTTTCGCCCGGCGCGACCAACGTGTCCGGCGCTGAACCCGCGCCGGTTGGCGCTCCTACTTTTCAGGAACAGCAGGACGTGATCCAACAGGCCATCGAGCAGACGCGGCGCGAAGTCGAAGCCGCCGCCATGCGCAACGTCGAGGCACTGACCCAGCGGCTCACCCTCATCCAGCAGTCGCTTGAGACACAGCACCAGCGCGAGGTGGAAGCGGTGCAACGTTCAAACCGGACGGCGCTAATGGTCGCGGGCGCTTTGGCTGCAACGGGTCTTTTGGGCATGTTCTGTCTGGCGTTTTTTTTGATGCGCGCAACGAATCGGCTTACGGAGGTGGCCGTGACCGTCCCGTTAAGCCACGCGCTGGGGACGGGCTATGCGCCCAACGTTTTGACGGCCGGCGATTCACATCTCGCCGTCGGCAATCCGGCCGAGCTGGCCAGCGCGCGCTTTCTCGGCGCGATCGAGCAACTGGAAAAGCGTCTGCGCGAACTGGAACAGACGGCGCAGGAGGCTCCGTCCGTCGGAGCCAGCAATCACGCCAACAGCCAACCCAACCCTGAAACGGCCAAAGCAGAGGCGAATTCGGACACGAAAGCCGCCGCCAGCACGACCCGGCACGAATCCGAGAAGGACCAGTCCGCCTGGCAGGAACCCGCCTCTGACTCCAGTCACCCACCGCACGTCGCTTTGCTGCTGGCCAAGGGCCAGACCTTGTTGAGCCTCGACAAACCTGCCGAGGCGTTGGCTTGCCTGGAGGAAGTGATTTCGCTCGACCCCCGGAACGCCGAGGCGCTCATTAAGCGGGGAAACGCGCTGGAAAGACTGCGGCGAACGGAGGAAGCGCTCGAGTGTTACGATCGCGCCATCGCCGTGGATAGCTCGCTGACGACGGCTTATCTGTACAAGGGCGGGGTGTTCAACCGTCTGCAACGATTCGAGGAAGCATTGAAATGTTACGAGCAGGCGCTGCAGACCGAGCAGAAAACGCTCGCTTCATGATTCCACCGGCGCCTGTGATTTCACGGCCTCCAGGGTTTGTTTGACCATCTGGATTCGCGCGGCCAGTAGCTCGCGATTGGCCTGATCCTTGTTCGAGACCTCTTTTTCGAGTTCGGCAATGCGTCGTTCGTAGGCCGTGAGGCGGCCTTGAAGTTGTGACTGAATTTTCACCAGTCGCTGTTCCAACTCCGTCACCTGCGCGGCGCCGGCCTGCTGCATCTTGAGCAGATGCGCGCGCTGAGAGGCCACCCCATAAAACAGCGTGTCTTTCATCAGCCGGGCGAGATGCGGGATCAAACCCTTGCGCACCAGTTCGGTCGCTCGCTCGGCCCGTTGTTCGGCGGCCAGCGCGCGCTTTTTGAGGGACTGAATTTGTGACTGAGCCGGGCTGGTCGCTGTATCCTGCTCAAGGTTGGAAACGGTCGTCCCTTTTTCTTCCGGGAACTCGAGGGCAGCAAGCTGGTTCTTCCCATCAGCTGGAGACGAAAGCAGTCCTCTGGGGTTGGAATCTGCGACCGGCGCCGGAGAAAAGAACTTCTTCCGACTCGCAAACCACCACCCGACGGAAACAAGCAGCAGCGCGGCGATCATCAGCGGATTGACCGACGGCGTTTTGGGAACGGACGCCGTCAACTTGACCACCAGGTCGCACGTCACGGGGAGATGGCCAGAGAGCTGCGACGCCAGGATGTTGGGGTTGACCAGAAAATTCGCGCGTTTTGCAAAAACGTAATCCACCGTCGCGGCGGCATACTGCCCGGTGCCGCGGCGCGTAACGCGGTTTTCCAGCGGCGCGCCGTCGAAGGCACTTTTGAATCCGGCCTGTTCGAGGAGTCGCAGCGTATTTTCGCTGACGAACTGCGACTCTTCCGGATTGGTGTTGAGGCTGCCGGCAATGATGATGGCCGCCGCCAGACTGGTCAGTCGCGCTTCGATGGAACGGGCGTGTTGAAGGAGCTGCGCCGCGGAGAGTTCGCGTTTGAGAATGTTGATTTGCGTGACCGAGTAAATGACAATCAGGCCCGCACCGTGGCGAATCGCGGCGAAAGCCAGCCCGCCGGGCGAAGCAATCAGCCCCTCCGGCTTCCACGGTTCGGTCCAGGCCGCGGCCACCGGCTTTCTGGTGAGAACGGCGACTTGCGGGAGATCGTGGCCGGAAAGATCCGTGAAGGCCGAACAGGTTGCCGTCTGGTAGCGGGAAGGCTTCAGCAACGCGGCCAGCCGTTCGCAGGTCCGCCGGTCCGGCACTTCCTGCAACAGGATCACGTCGGCCTTCAGCGAGTTCAGGACCGAAGCGATATTCGCCAGCCGCTTTTCGTCGGGCTCCGACGCCGGCGCCTGGGGACTGAAGTTCAGGTTCCAGGTGGTGACGCGAAGCGGTTCCGCGTGAATCTGCGAAACGCCGAGGAGGAACAGAAGCGCGATCAGCCGCCGCATAGTTTGCACGGTTTGCCTTCGTCCGGACTGCAAAGCCGCCGGAAATCTGGGGGATGGCAGAAAAACTTTGAAAGTCTTCGAGTTCACAAACCGGCTCAGCTTACCAGCATAAGGCTAGTTTTTTCCTTCGCCGGTGTAAAGCGCCAAAGACAGGGGGTGCGTACGGTCAAGGCCTGCGAGATGACGCGTCCGGCGGGAGTTTCTTCAACGGACGCAGCTCCGGTCGGTGTCTCACCATTTGGCTCTTGCAGAGCAGCCACGGATCAAACAGTTCGTGCCGTGCCTGGCTGGTGCGCACCCCTTTGACCTTTTGTACACGGCGCTTTCAGGATGTGATAGACCGGAGAACCGGGTGCCAGATTGCCAGATACCCGAATCCGTTTTCGGCTTGTCCCAAGGGGACCCCAAAGCGCAACCTGTTGCCAAACCCAGAGGGTCAACATTGATAAGCCATGAATCCACACCGCTTGATGTCGCTGCTGACACTCCTTTCCCTGTTGGCCGGATGCGGACGCAAGTCTTCGGGAGACGTTGATCAAGCATCTCCACGCAGGGCTGAAACGGCCGCTGGGGAGTGGCCCTCCTCGAACGCAGTCCCCGCCGAACGCCTGGAGTGGAATCGCCGTACCCTTGTGAACGCGTACAACGAGTTCGGCCAGCATGATCAGCGTTGGGACGCTGCAGCGCAAGAGGCGCTCGAAGCAGTTGCCCGCGTTCGGTCCAGTGGCGATACCAACGCGTTGGCCCGTTTGAAGCCGCTGCTGGAACGCGCCCGGGATGCGGGCTGCAACGACCCGCTCATTCGTTACTTCAACCTCCGTCTTAGCTACGGCGACGCTTCCGACGCGAACGCGACCGGTGCGGACGCGTACCGCGAGATCGGCGACGCCCTGATGCATTCGGGTTATCCCGACATTCGGAAATCCTACGCCGCAATCCGCGCGGCGCAGGCCTGGAAGAGCGCGCACGGCAGCAGTTCCAACGCCAACCAGGTATTGAGCCAATTCCGGCGCGGTGCGTTCTTTCACCTGCAGCCCGTCCTCCGTGCACCGGACACCCCCTTTGTCGAGGCTTACGAGGCTGCTGACGAACTTCGTCGCACGATTCTTTCCAACCCGAAGCAGGAGGATGATATGTTGCCGGTCCTGATCGACTGCTTCCAAACGCGCTGGCCGCAGGAGGCCCGTGCCCTGACCCTCCGCGGCCGGGCCAATGTGCGGCTGGCCTGGAACCGTCGCGGCTCCGGCTACGCCGGCGGCGTCACCGACCAGGGCTGGAGGGAGTTTGGTCGATACCTCGCCGAAGCCGAGCGGCTGCTCGAGCGGTCCTGGGCGACGGATCCCTCGATCAGCGATACCGCCGTGGCGATGATGGAGGTTGAGCTTGGACAAGGCCGCGGCCGCGGCCGGATGGAGATGTGGTTTCGCCGGGCGATGGAGATCGACCCCGCGGACTATGATGCCGCCTACGAAAAGGCGTGGTATCTTCAGCCCAAGTGGTACGGATCAGCGCAGGATGCCATCTCTTTCGGACGGGAGTGCGTTGAATCGAAGGTATGGAGAGGACGTGTGCCGCTGATGCTTTGGGAAGCACACCGGATGCTGGCTAACGATCGCGCCTCCGGACTGAAGGATGCCCACTGGAAACAGACTGGCGTATGGGAGGATGTTCGCGACAGTTTCGATCGGTTCTTCGAACTGAACCCTGATGCGATCGGCTGGCGCCACGACTATGCGCTCTACGCGTACAAGTGCGAGCGATTTGACAAGTTCCTCGATCTTCTCCCCCAGATGGGTTGGGTGAACTATCCTTACTTCGGCGGTGAACAACGCTTTGCCGAGATGGTCGCCGACGCCGAGCAGAAAACCGGCCGCAAGGCAAAGCTGCCAAAGTGAAAGTTTACGGCGACCGGATAGTGTAAAAGCGCTGCCCGCCGTCCGTCGCTTGCGGGTCGGTGAATTGGAACTGGCCGGGCGAGATTTCCGTCACGCCGCCCAGCGCTGTCCAGTTGGTCAACGGCCACGCCACATTCGTGGTCGTCAGAACGCCGAAAATCACTCCCACACTGTTGGTGAAGGCGAACTGGAACGAACCGTTGGTCAGTGTTTTGGCGTCGATCAGCTTCGGCGCTGTTGGAATCGGGACACTGACATTGACGACACTGCTCGTGCTCGGAATGCCGTTGACGAACACCGTTACCAGCGCGTAGCCGGGCGGGAAACGGTTGATCGGCGTCGAAGCGAATGAATTTGCGGACCAGTTCGTGGGTGACAGGAAAAGGGTCTGCCCGCTTTCCAGACTGCGCAATTGCACCACCGGATAATCCGTCGGTGAATCCTGAGAATTGCCGCCCGAACCTCCGGAGACACCCCGGAATTGCGAGCCGGTGATTGCCAGGCTGTCCCCGAGCTTGAGCGGCGAAGTAACCGTGCCAATCTGCGGCTGCCAGGACGCGTCGAAGCCCAGGCCGACATCGTAAAGCTCCACGCCTGAGAGAACGATGGTGTTGGTAGCGCCTCCGGCGACGAGCACCTTTCCGTTGGGAAGCAACGTCGCCGTGTGACTAAGGCGTGAGTTCGTCATCGAGCTGGTCGCCGTCCATTTCCGCGTGGCAGGATCATACAGTTCGGCACTGGAATAAAAGGCGCCGATGTTCCCGCCGCCCGCAACGAGCACCTTGCCGTTTGGCAGTAACGTCGCCGCATGGTTGTAGCGTGGCGCGGTCATCGCGTTGGTCGACGACCACGTCCCGGTGACCGGATCGTACACCTCCGAGTTGGAAAGGCTGGGGTTGCTCTTGCCCTGACCGTCCGCGACTAACACCTTCCCATCAGGCAGCAAAGTCGTGGTGTGTTGCCTCCGCGCGAGATTGAGCGCGCCGGTCGGCGTCCAGATCCCGGTGGCCGGATCGTATATTTCAGCGTTGGTCAGAGTGCCGCTGTTAAAGCCACCTGCGACGAGGACTGTTCCATTGTACAGCAAGGTGGCCGTATGGGCGTAGCGCGCGTTGTTGAGCGGGCCAGTCGTCGTCCAAGTTCGGGTGGTTGCATCGTACAGCTCTGCACTCAAAAGAGCGACGCCGCTGCTGTTTGTTGTCCCACCCGTGACCAGCACCTTTGCGTTGGGCAGCAAGGTGGCCGTGTGACGAATTCGCGGCGTAGCTGGCGAACCGGTATCTCTCCAGGTTCCGTTGGTCGGATCGTACAACTCGGCGCTGGAAAGATAACTGAGCCCATTATAGCCACCCACAGCCAAAACCTCTCCA
>QHNT01000277.1 GCA_003218515.1 Verrucomicrobiota bacterium
GAGGTCAGCGTGAGCAGCGGCTGGGGTCAGCAGTTTCTTCGGCTTGCCGACCGATTTGACGCTGCGGTTGAGAGAGCATACGGCACGGGACTGCTTGCACGCTTGCGGCAGTTCGTATCACCATGAGGACATGACCACGCCGCCTAACGCGCCAGAGCCAACCGGGCATCGCCTTCTGGTCATTGCTCATGGTTTTCTTTCCGGTGGCTCAGCTCGTCGTTCGGCGTGAGCGAGCGGCGCCGGGACTTTTGAACAGGAGGCAACAGAGGTAACGGAGAGAGACTCGACCCTCTGTTTCCTCCGTTAGCTCCTGTTGAGCTTGGAGGCCGGAAGTATAGCAACCGCGCCACGGATTTGTTTTCGTGTATTTGGCGTGTTTGGCGGGTACATTCCCAGTGCAGGGACCAGAGATGTTTGAAGACATGAACACATCGCCGAACCAGCCGCTGGAGGCAACCGGCGTCAGCGCCAGGAATTGGCCTTGGAGTTTTAGGTTTGCTCCGTTCGTGCTCGCCGGTGCCTCAACTGATCGTTCGGCCAAGTGCGTACGGTGAGACGCGGGAGAGAAGTTTTGACCACGGATTTCTCGGATAACGCGGATGATGCGGATTTTATCCGTGTCATCCGGGTGATCCGTGGTTAGAGTTTTGAGCAGTTCGCAGAGAGTTGTTTGAGGATTCATCGGAAGCTATGAACACTTCACGGCCGAACCAGCCGCTGGAGGCAACAGCCGCCACGCAGGGCTTCAGGATGTCGCGGGTAAGAGAACATCGTCGGCTTCGGCCACGCTGCCCATCAGCGGCTGTGCCTCAGCTGGGTCGTTAGGCTACTCGAACGCGCACATGTCAGATGACGCTCACGATTCAGTCCGCAGAAAGGTTCAGGCCATCTTTACTGAGTTGGCTGGTGATCGAGCGCGTATGTTGGAGGGCGGTACATTCCCGGCGGGCATCACGAGCACAGTCACAGCAGCTCTCTCCGGTTCTGATGCCACCGAGGAGCAGGTTCTCCACGCCGATCAGATTGCTTTTCATCTCACCGACTGGAATTCCGACGCGGCATTCATTGTCGCGCTGCATCTTTTCCCAGAGCGATTCACGCCGGAGGAGATTGAGGCGGCCGTTGATATGTTCCTGGTTCACGTCCCGGCTCACGTCGTCGCGGCGGCGAGACTTGCCGGGCATCCCACGGCGGATATTTTCAGAGAGGATGACGATGACGTGGCCTAACCAGCCGCTGGAGGCAACCGGCGTCAGCGCCAGGGATTGGCCTTGGAGTTTTAGCCTTGCTCTGTCAGTGCTCGCCGGTGCCTCAGCTGATCGATAGGCTGCGTATGCGCACATTGCGACTCGCCCGTTCTGATTTACCCGCTGCGCCGCAGCGTCGGCGACTTGCTTGGTTGCTCGTGATTGGCGTCGTGCTCATCGGTTCCGTCGTTGCTTTTCTCCCGGCCGAAGGCTCACGGCACATGAGTTGGAACGTGCGTCGCAATCCCAAGCCCGCAGCTTCCACTGGACTGTCTCGAGGTTTCCACTTTGACCGCATGGGGGGTGGCGGGCGTTTCCAGTCTTATATTTGTTACTTTCAGACGCGCAGCAACCTCTACACATTCTGGCTTGAGAGGGATACCGATCCATGAGAGCGCAGCCTATCAAAATCACTAGAGCGAATGCGGGCGGGCCACGTGGGTGGGCAGATCGGGCACACAGTGCCGCCCGCATCGCTCAGTTCAGAGGTTAGACCACCATGCGTCGCCTCTGGAGACATGTTCTTGGGATAGCTCTCTGTGCGGCTTTGGTCCTCGGATTATTCGCCATCTCCATCGTATGGTCGTTTGAGGGTTTTTCTCCTGACTCGACGCCGACTGATCAGCAGCGACTGATTTCAGCGCGCGGCGATGCGATGCTAGACGTGTTGCTGTTTCCGACGAGATGGCTAATTGAAGACTCCAGGATGAATTCGGTGGCTTCAGGGGTGATCTGGACCGGACTTCTGTATCTCTTAGTTTACGGTGTGGGAAGGTTAGTTTATGGATTATTCCGAAAATCGGTGGTCTAAGATCACTGGAGCCAACGCCGGGCAGCGCCTCGGGATTGCCGGGAAGTCACGGGTTGTCCTTCGTCATCGGCCCGGCGTGGCTCAGTTCGTTCGGCGGCGCACTCGGACGTTTTGAACAGAAGGCAACGAAGAGAACCAGGAGCTTGCATCTTTGTTTCCTTCGTTTCCTTCTGTTGATTTACCGCAGTTCACCAGACGGCGCGGATTTCTTTCCGTGTATTTCGTGTGGTTCGCGGTTACAGTTCGGAGAGAGTTGGCCGGAGATTTTTGAAGATATGAACACATCGCCGAACCGGTGGAGCCAACCGGGCATCGCTTTCAGGTTTAACGCTCATGGTTTCTCTCCGGTGGCTCAGCTTTTTCGTTCGGCGGCGGGTCTCTTGTTGAAGAACTGAGCGAGCATATGAAATCTATAATGATGAAGATACTGAGAGCATCGTTCCTAAGTGTTGCGGTAATAGTCGTGTTCCCACTTATTGTGACCCGTCTTTGCGCCGGCGAGGGGCTCCGAATCGACAAAGCTGTTTGTGGCGCGAAAGACTCCTGGCGTGATGTGACCGCGTTTTTGCAGGACTATGTCAGAGGCGACACATTGTCCGTAAACATCTCCCAGCCGTTTCAGGAAATCGGTGGAGATCCCGCACCGAACCAGGGCAAGAAGCTCATCGTTGATTACCGGCTCAATGGCGCATCGTATCGGCTGTCGCTTGAAGAAGAGTATCCTGTCGCTTTCGCAATCACGCTTCCGTCAGCCGAGGCAGTTCCACCTGGGAATGACCCTCTTCCGTTAGCCGCGACAGTTGCGCCCAGGGCAGGCCGTCGGGGCTCGCCGTCCATGGCCGACATTACGGCGCATGAGGCAAGCTATGTTACGTCAGTCAGGCCGGGTAGGTCCCTGTGCCTTAGCTTTCTTGCGTGTGGCGTTTCCCTCGTTTCACTTGTGGGTGCCGCTGTCGCCTTGGCCCAGGTACGAAGAATCAAGAAACAATTGAATAAGAGCTGAAATGCCGCCGAACACCTATTAATGCGCTGCAGCGTTTCGGAGTGGTCGGGGGATCACGGAGAAGAATTGGCGCCAGCCAAGGTTTGGCCGTTAACCGAGCTTGCGGGCGCAAGCGAGTCAACTGCCCCGGCGGCAGCGCGCTCCTGTTGCAATCGGCGCGCCTCATGTTTGCTGTCAAACACCTATTATGAAACCACATCTCATCCTTGCATTCGCCATCGCAAACCTCTCGCTAACGCAAGCGTTCTCTCAAGGGCCAGCACAACCGCCGATGATCAGCGTCTCTGGTTCTGCAGAGGTGAAGGTTGCACCAGACGAGATTTATTTGAGAGTTGGCGTGGAAACACGCCACGACAATCTCGAAGACGCAAAAAAGCAGAATGACGAGCGTGTTTCCAAGGCCCTAGCCTTTTTGAAGACCAGCGACGTGACGGGCAAGGATGTCCAGACGGATTTTATCAGCATCGAGCCGACCTACGACAGCAACGTCTCGAGGACGAAGCCTGTGACCTATATTGTTCGCAAGTCTATCGAGGTCAAACTGACAAAAATCGAGAGCTTTGAGGGCCTTTTGACTGGGTTGCTAACCAATGGCGTCAACAACGTCCATGGTATTGAGTTTCGCACATCGCAGTTACGCAAGCATCGAGACGCCGCCAGAGCGATGGCGATACGAGCCTCGAAAGAGAAAGCTGACGCTTTGGCATCAGAACTTGGGGTGAAGCGTGGCAAGGTTTATAGCATCAATGCGAACGACTGGGGTGGTTGGTGGAGTTCGTCTGGTAGTTATTGGGGCGGGAGGTCTGGCGGCGGGATGTTTCAAAATGCGGTTCAGAATACCGGCGGCGCATCCGAGGTAGTGGACGATACACTTTCGATTGGCCAGATTAGCGTATCGGCATCGGTCAATGTTTCGTTTTTGATTGAATGATGAGTTCAACCGACGTTAGGCGGCATATACAACACACAACAAAATGAAGGAAACGCTATGATAAATCACAATCGTATCTATCCGTGGGTGCTCGCGGTTTTAGCGGTCGTGGCTGCACTGAGTTCCGCTCTCCTGTTTTTCCTTGCCCACGCGACGGCAGAAGGTTCACTCGGTATCAAGCTTCCCGCCGAGTGGTCGCTGCCTTGGGCGGCGGCGATCAATTTGCTATATGCGGTTGCCATTACTATCGTTCTCTGCGCTCGACGTTTTAAACCGGAGTCAGGACGCAGCCTGACGCGACTTTTGAACTGGGCGTTGATACCAGCGTTGCCTGGCGGGACAATTGTGGGTATTTATGGTTTATGGACGCAGAGAGCCAGTGACCACGCCGCCTAACCCCTATGCGCTGCAACGAACGGCGGCGGGCCGTCGCGGTTGCAATCGGTGCGCCTCGTTGGCCGCCGTCGCTGAGCTCGTTCGGCGGCGAGCGGGCGCCTCAGGTTGCCGTGAGTTGCCCCGGAATTTTTAACCACTCTTCACTAATCGACGCTGATGAGATTGGCGATGATGAGCGTAGATTCCCGCGTCAGTGGCGGCTCATCCCCATCGCTCACTTCGGTCGTTCGGCAAAATCGGTGGCGTGAGGGAGCGGCCAACAGAGCATCACGAATAACAAAGCACATATATATGCCAAAAAGACGCGCCAAGAAGTCGGATCATCTGGTTGCACCGGACAAGGAGAACGACGTTTGTTTAAGCGTGACTGCACAGCTGAATCACAAGTTGATGCCATTGGATCGCGGCGAGCGATACGAAGACCCTCTTCAGGATGAACTGGAGAAACATGGATTTGGGAAGACGGATGGAGGCGGGACGATGACTGAGAAGTCGGGAGAGATAGAGTTCATTGATGTCGAGATGATATTAACTCAAACGCACAAAAGCATTCCATTCATCATCGAGCGGCTTGAATCATACGGGGCACCCAAAGGATCAAAACTAATCTTTGGAGAAGGTCGCAAAAAGCGCGAGATTCCATTCGGACAAGTCGAAGGTTTCGGAGTTTACCTTGATGGTGGGAATCTTCCAGACGAAGTGTACAAGACTTCCGATGTGAATTTGGTGATAAAGGAGTTCAACAAGCGACTCAAGGGGCATGGAAGCGTCCAAAGTTATTGGCAGGGGTCAAAGGAGACAGCCCTCTACATTTATGGAGACAGCGTCGAAACGATGAAGGCTAAGATCACCGGCTTTATGGCCACGTATCCTTTGTGCAGAGGAGCGAGAGTCGTAACCCTGGCACCCAAACTATGAGACGGTTATGGCCTAACGCAAAATTACCGCCGACAAGGCGGATCGAGCTCATCATCCCGCTTCTGGGGTTGGTCCCGATATTTCGAGGTGGGCATTTCCACAAGCGGGTCGTCTCTTCCAGACTCCTGAACGGGGTTTTTTGGTTTGGCTGGATCAGCAGTCTCGCATTTGGTTTATGGACATTGTTGCGAGCATGAGTGAATTGCCGAACCAGCCGCTGGACCGAATAACGAGAAGCGCGTTCGGCCGCACGTTGCAATCCGGACAGCGTTGGCGCGCTCCTCGTCATCGGTCAGCTGCGTTATGCGGCACAAGTCGTCTTGAGCCGCCTGGACATCTCAATATGAAAACTGCACCGCCCAGGACCATCGACGAATACATTGCCGGCTTTCCGCGAGACGTTCAAGAGATCCTCCAGGAAATACGGGTCAATATTAAGAAGGCCGCGCCTGATGCAGAGGAGGCGATTAAGTATCAGGTCCCGACGTTTGTTCTGAATGGAAATCTGGTACACTTCGCCGCCTTCCAGAAGCACATAGGGTTCTATCCGACCCCGTCCGCAATCCAGGAATTCAAGGACGAGTTGTCTTCCTACGAAAGCGCAAAGGGTTCGGTCCAATTCCCGCTCGATAAGTCAGTCCCATTCAGTTTGATTAGGAAGATCGTAAAGTTCCGGGTAATGGAAACCCGAGCGAAGATGGCGGCCAGGAAAAAGAAGAAGTAGTCATTTGCTGAACTGCTCGCGACAAAAATCGCCACGTAACCAGGAAGAAGAGAGCAGCGGACCAAATGCACAAACCAAACGCGGCAGCGCAATGTTCGATACCCTGCAATCTATGCGGCTCGACCGACGCGGAGCAGGTTCGCTCCAAGGATCGTCACGGCGAGTACCTGCGTTCGGTGATTTGTCGTCGCTGCGGTCTGGTCTGGACGGACCCGCGCCCGACCCCGGAGCAGGTCCGGGAGTTTTACGGGCATGAGTACCGCCTCAACTACAAGCAGACGTACCAGCCCAAGGCGAAGCAGACTTATCGCTCAGGCAAGGTCGCGGTGGACCGCTTCCGGCGGCTTCAGCCCGTCCTTGAGCCAGGCTTCCGGGTGCTGGATGTGGGCGCGGGCAGCGGCGAGGTGGTGTATGTCTTGCGGGCGATGGGCTACGATGCTTCCGGTTTCGAGCCGAACGAAGGTTATGCGCGCTATGCCGCCGAGGTGCTGGGCTTGCCGGTGCGCCAGCGCTTTTGGCAGGATGCGGCGATTTCACCGGAGTCCCAGGATATGGTGACGATGTTTCATACGGTGGAGCATTTGGAGAGTCCGTTCGACATGATGCGCCACGCCCGGCAGTGGCTCAGGCCGCAGGGACTGTTGTTGGTCGAGGTTCCGAACGTCGAGGCGGTCTGCCAGCAGCCGCACACGCAGTTTCATCGCGGACATCTTTACCATTTCAATCTGGCGACGCTGGAGGCGATGCACCAACGGGCGGGTTACAGCGTGGTCAGCAGTTCTACATCCCCGGACGGCGGCAATATCACGGTGATTTCCCGCAAGACCGACGCGACTCCCGCGGGGGCGGCAGAGGTGCCCGGCAATTACGAGCGGGTGGCGTCGATTCTCCGGCGGCACACGGCCTTGCGGCACCTGTTCAGCCGCTATCCGTTTATTCGACCATTCAGCAAGCTGGCCGCGCGCCTGGAGGAGCAGCGGAGCGTGCAGTCACATCGCCCCGCCAAAGAGGTGCTCGACGCTTTGATTGCCGACGCACTACGTCCATCCGAGCGATGCGCCTAACAACACCGCGTGCTTGAGAAAGACGACTCGCTGGGTTAAATCTTCAAATCAAATGCGGTACTTTTCACACCGACTCGCGCTGGGGTCAACCGGCTCCGCGCGTCACGTCTCCTGGTTGGGTTCGCCCGCAGGAGCCGCGCTGCGCGACGCAGGCAGCTTATCTTTTTCTCGTTGGCCAGATGAACTCCTGGACGGCAAATGATTGCCGCAGTCGTGCGGTTTTATTACTGCTCAGCTGGACGTGTGCGTTGTCACCATTCATTGTCCTGTTCGTTGTCGCCACCGCAGCGGTGCATCAGCCGGCCGGGTCGAAGGGCGCGCTTGGACCAATCGCAGACGCCCACCGGGCGATGATGCGAGCCATTCTTGACGTTGCCTGGTCGCTGAACATGATGTTCGCCGCGTACTTGGCAGGGCCACTGTGGGTATTATTACTTTGTATCCGGCGCTGTCGCTTATCCTGGAAGACGCATTCACTGCAGGGCGTGACACTCGGACTGGGGTGGCTGCTCATCTGGGTGCTGCTCGTGCAGTGGGGCTGGTTAAACAGGATACAATGACAGGCCCAAGACGGTGCAGCGGCCGGAGCCGCCGTCTGGCTCAGAGTGAAATCCGAACGTCATCGGCGGCTGGCTCCCGTCTGCCTCTGTGTTTTGCGCTCTCCCGTATGTTCACATGGCTGGCCTACTTTGTTCTCCGTGTCCATATCTTGAAGAAAGCGGCACGCCTTCAATTGTCAGAGCGGCTGGCCTACCTATTAATGTCACGTCGTGTTCACGGCGTTCTTATTGTTCTCTGGACGGCTGGCGCTCTCGCGTCCGCTTTTGTTGCCACTTGCTGCATCTATCCGCATTTTGCTGTCATCATCCATTTGGATACGCCGGCTGATGAGGCCGTCCCAGATGTTTGGACAGCTAAGGCATTCTTTATGGCCACAGGCTTTTTTGTCGTCGGCACGTTGCTCCTCTTCGTCACTCGGAGGATGCTTGCTGCGTATTGGCTTTTACTTTTTTTCACTTATTATGTTCGTCATGAGCCGAGCGCCGAAAACGAAGCCGCTTGAGGCAAGCGCCGTTTCGGTTTGGACTTGCGTTTTTTGATTATTCATATTTTCTTCGCCGGTGCCTGAGCTGGTCAGGCGAATGCGTATATGAACCTTCCGGGTTAGACAAAGACATCACTTGATATGGCAGACCTCCCTCCCGACCGAGAACCCACAATCTCTTCGGACAAACCGACGAGTTGTTATCTTTTAATCTTGAATGACGCAGAAGACGTTTCGCGATTTCACAGAAGATGTATCGCCAAAAAGATTCAATTGCGTCCTCTGGGCGAGCGAACGTTCCTGTTGTTTTCATTCGACCCTCCTGACGACACCCTCCAATGGCTGAAGCAGAGTGGGGAACCAAAGCATGAGATCGGGTTGGTTGTTCTTGGTTCGTATCATGTCATTACATAATCACACAAAATCGGTCGAGCGAACCGCTGTGGATTTGAGCGCGCGGGTAAGACCCAGCCAATGTGGATTTATGCAGGCCACGACCAGTGACGAGAATTAAAGGATGGTCGTCCGCATTACTTCGACTCTCCATCAGTCATTCGATTTCGCGTCACTCGGCCACATAAACATTCTTCAACTCCGTGTAACCGTCCATCGCTGCCATACCGAGGTCGCGGCCGATGCCGCTTTGCTTGAACCCGCCAAAGGGCGCTTCGGCGTGGACGCTGGAATGCGAGTTGACGCTCACCACGCCGCTCTCGACCGCCTTGGCCACGCGAAGGGCGCGCCGCAGGTCATTCGTCCAGAGCGAGCCGCTCAGACCGTAGGGCGAGGCATTCACGTCACGGATCATTTGCGCCTCATCGTCGAACGGGGCGATACAGACGACCGGGCCGAAGATTTCCTCGCGCCAACAGCGGTCGTCCTTGCGCACCTCAAGCAGGACAGTCGGTTCGAGATAATAGCCTTTCGTGCGGGGGCGCCCGCCGCCGCAGGCGAACCTGCTGCCGCGCTGGCGAGCGTCGGCGAGGAATTCTTCGACGGTCGCGCGCTGGGCGGCGGAGACCAGCGGGCCAAGTTGGGTTTCGGGCTTCGCCGGGTCGCCAACGAGGAGCAGCTTCGTCGCGGCAATGAACCTGTCCACGAACGCCTCGCAGACGCTGCGTTCGACGAACACACGGCTGCGGGCGCAGCAATCCTGGCCGGTGTTGGCGAAGACGCTCATGGGCGAGGTCTCGGCCGCGCGTTGCCAGTCGGCGTCGGCGAAAACGATGTTGGGTGATTTGCCGCCGAGTTCGAGCGAAATGCGTTTCAAGTCGCGCGATGCCAGTTCCATGATGCGGCGGCCAATCCCGGTGGAGCCGGTGAAGGAAACCTTGCGAACGAGCGGATGGGTGACGAGCGCGTCGCCGATGGCCGAACCCGAACCGGGCAGCACCTGTAGCACGCCGGGCGGCAGTCCCGCAGCGTGGGCGAGTTCGCCAAGTTTCATCGCGGTGAGCGGCGAGAGCGATGCCGGCTTGAGCACGACGCAGTTGCCCGCGGCGAGCGCGGGCGCGGCCTTCCAGCACGCAATCGGAAACGGAAAGTTCCACGGCGCGATGGCGGCTACGACGCCCATTGGCTGGCGCAACGTGAAGTCGAACCCACCGCGTCCGACGGGAATCGTCTGGCCGCAGAATTTGGTGACCGCGCCGGCGTAATACTCGAACACGCGCGCGCCCAGGGACGCTTCATCGCGCGCGTCGCTGATCGGCTTGCCGATGTGCAGGGTTTCGAGTTGCGCAATTTCCTCGAGGTGCTCGCGGAGTTTGCGGGCAACGGCGTGCAAAATCGCTTCACGTTTGCCGGGCGCGACGTCGCGCCAACCTGATTCCCACACGCGCTGCGCGGACTCGACCGCGGCGTTCACGTCAGCGACGTCCGCCGCGGCGACCTCGCCAAAGGGTTCTTCCGTCGCCGGGTTGATGAGCGTGGTGCGGCGGTCGGAGGCGGAGTTGCGCCAGGCACCGTCGAGGAAGAGTTGGGCAGGAAGGCGCATAACTCAAGCCTGCCTGGCATCGGGAATAGAAGTGACATCGACAGGCGGCGGAAACGGTTTTGCAAACGAAAATGCCTCACGGGTTGGCCCGCGCCCGGCTAGAAAAGCAAGTCTTTGCCTGCTTTCTTCGACTGTGGGAAGCCGCGTGCTGGGAATCCACCATATCCGCGAAACCATGCCGGCCATCGCGAGGGAATCAAACCGCGCCGCAGCCAAAGCAACGTTGACCTGCGCGAGACAAAACCCGGTTTCTCCGCTCACAAGACTTCCCGATAGAGTTTCCTGAAATCTTCGACGCTCACCGGCACTGCGTTCGTTTTGTGACATGGATCTTCGACGGCTTGAGCGACCAGGGCATCGAGGTGCTCTTCCTTCACGCCGTGGTCGCGGAGTTTTGTGTTGAGGCCCAGGCCGGCGAGGAATTCTGCCAGGAACGCGATCGTGCGCTGGCCGGCTTCAGCATCGGAGCATTTCATCACTTCGAGGCCGCAGGCGATGCCGACGCGACGGTAGAGTCCTGGCTTGCGTTCAGCGCAGAATTTCATGCCGGCAACCAGGCAAAGGGAGTTGGCAAGACCGTGGTGCATGCCGCAAATCGTTGAGAGCGGATGCGCCATCGAATGGACGACGCCAAGGTCTTTCTGAAACGCGACCGCGCCCATAGCGGCGGCCACGAGCATCTTGCCGCGCGCGTCGAGGTCCTGGCCGTCGCGGTAAGCGCGCGGAAGCGCATCGACAATGAGCCGGATGCCCTCCAGCGCGATACCGTCGCACATCGGATGGAACGCCGGGCAGGTATAGCTTTCAATGCAGTGAGTCAATGCGTCCGCCCCGGTAGCAGCCGTAAGTCCGGGCGGCAGGCCGCGAGTCAGTTCGGGGTCGAGAAAGACCAATTTCGCGAGCAGTTGCGGATGGAAGATCACGACCTTGCGCCTGGCGCCGGCGAGCGTGATGACCGAGCTGCGGCCGACTTCACTGCCGGTGCCGGCGGTCGTCGGGATGGCGACCAACGGCGCCAGGCCGTGCCAGTCAGGCTCGTCATAAAACCTTGCCAGGTCGAAACCGGGCCGTCTCACGAGCAGACGCGCGGCCTTGCCGACATCCAGCGGGCTGCCGCCACCGATGGCGATCACACCGTCGCAATCGTTTGCGCGAAACGTTTCCGTCGCATCAAGGACATCCTGCTCAATCGGGTTGGGATGAACTCCATAGTAAAGAAACCAGGTTCTGCCTTTTTTCTTTTCACCGAGCGTTTGCTCAAGCAACTCGAAAGAACTTGTGCTGAGCAGGCCCGGATCGGTCACGACCAGCGGCCTTTGAATCCTTAAAATTTGCAATCGTTCCGGTAGCTCACTCAGGACGCCGGCGCCGAACAAGGCAGTTGTCGGAAATGAAAACGTAACAAACGTCATAAACTCCCGCCCTCAGAACTTCACCTCTTCGCGTCGTCGTTGTGTGAACCGGCAGCGGTGAGTATAACCCGCGCGGCGTGCCAGTTCGACAGCTTCGACGAAGTTCATCCCCACTTCGCCGGGCGAGTGCGCATCCGAAGCAAAGGTGATCGGCACGCCCATTTGCGCCGCCAGAATCACGATTTGAGGACTCGGATAGATTTCTTTGCAGTCTTTGCGCAAGCCGGACGTGTTGAGTTCCATGGCCACATCTTTTCGTTTGGCGGCTTTGAGAAAGCGTTTGAAGAGCGGCGTGCAATCCTGTTTCGGATAGAAGCAGAATTTCTTGCACAAGTCAGCGTGCGCGATGGTCTCGAAAAGCCCGGATTCGGTCGCCAGCGTGAGCCGCTCGAAGTAAGCGCTCCAGACTTCAAATGGATCGCGCTCTTTCCATTCAGAGATTTTTTTTGGGTTGTCCAGGTCCCAGGAGTCCGAAACGTAATGCACCGCGCCGATCAGGTAGTCCCAGGAATGCCGCGCCGCCAATTCGCGAATCCAGGCTTCATATCCGGGCAGATAATCCACTTCCAACGACAGCTTGATCGCCAGACCTGGATGGTCCCGGCGGGCTTTTTGGACCTTCGCCACGTATTCATCCATATCGCCTGATAGCATACGCCAGTCGTCGAAGTCGTCGCGCGGCATTGGACTGTGCTCCGAGAATCCGATTTCCTTCAGCCCCAGTTTAACGGCGTGCGCCGCGTACTCAGTGGGCTCGCCCACGGCATGGCGACAGAGGGGCGTATGCATGTGATAATCGGCCGGTAACGGCATTCACCGAGAGTAAGACATGCCCCCAAATCGGCAGCAAGGTGATTCCCATCCCCTTTTTTGGTCATGGCACGAACTGCATTCATCCTAGACGTGCATGGCGGATTCAGGCATTACTATTAGCCTTGTGCAAGCCAGCGTGAGATTCTTCGCTTGGGCGCCGTTGTGGGGCGGCCTCTTCATTGCTGCTTCCGGCCTGTTCCACGCACCGATAGAAGCCGCTGAAACCAAAGACCCGAAGCAGCATTGGGCCTTCAAATCGCCGGTTCGCCCCCAAGTTCCCGAAGTGAAGAATAAAAAGTGGGTGCGGACGCCAATTGATAATTTTGTCCTCGCGCGGCTGGACAAGGAGGGACTCCGGCCGTCGCCTGAAGCGGACCAAGTCACGCTGCTGCGCCGGCTCAGCCTTGATGTGGTCGGCCTGCCGCCGACGATTGCGGAAATGGACGCGTTCCTTACGGACAAGTCCTCCGAAGCATACGAAAAACAGGTCGAGCGCCTGCTGAACTCGCCGCATTACGGCGAGCGTTGGGGACGGCACTGGCTCGACGGCGCGCGTTACGCCGACTCGGACGGTTTTGAGAAGGACAAGCCGCGTTTCATCTGGGCGTATCGCGACTGGATTATCAACGCGTTCAACCAGGACCTGCCCTACGACCGGTTCATCATCGAACAGATCGCCGGCGATCAGTTGCCAAATCCGAGGCAGGACGATCTCGTCGCGACCGGATTTCTCCGCAACTCGATGTTGAACGAGGAAGGCGGCGTGGACCCCGAGCAATTCCGGATGGAAGGATTGTTCGACCGAATGGACTGCATCGGCAAGAGTGTTCTTGGGCTGACGATTCAATGCGCCCAGTGCCACAACCATAAATTCGATCCGCTGACGCAGGAGGAGTATTACCGCCTGTTTGCCTTCTTGAACAACGACCACGAGGCCTCGTTGATCGCCTACTCGACCGAGCAGCAAATGCTCGTCGCGAACCTGACCCGGCAAATGCGCGACCTCGAAGCCGGGTTGCGCCACACCACGCCCGATTGGCAGGAGCGCATGAATGGATGGGAGGACTCGGTCAAAAACGAGCAGCCGGA
>QHNT01000417.1 GCA_003218515.1 Verrucomicrobiota bacterium
CGGAAAACGCAAAACCATTATCCGTCTGCGGCAGGCGTCACGCGATGGGCGGGCAGCAATTTCTCACGAACCATCTTCTTCTGGACACGACACGCTTGCGCCGCGTGCTCAAGTTCGATCCAGACCGCGGAACAATCGAAGCGGAGGCAGGCATTCAGTGGCCCGGCCTTCTGAAGTATCTGCTGACGAAACAAAACGACCCGCAGCACACGTGGACGTTTGCTCAGAAACAAACCGGCGCGAATAGTTTCTGCCTCGGAGGCTCCATCGGCTCGAACATTCACAGCCGTGGACTAAAAATGAAGCCGCTCATCTCGGACATTGAAGCGTTCACGCTCGTGGATGCCTCCGGGACTCTTCGGAGATGCAGTCGGACAGAAAACCGTGACTTATTCCGTCTCGCTATTGGTGGTTATGGTCTGTTCGGAATCGTGTATTCGGTGACGCTGCGACTCGTTCCACGCCGGAAGCTGCAACGCGTCGTCGAATTCCTGAATGTCGAAGAGGTGATGCCCGCGTTCAGCCGCCGGATTGAAGACGCCTTTCTCTACGGTGATTTTCAATTTGCGGTTGATCGAGACTCGGAAGACTTCCTGCGACGGGGAATCTTCTCGTGCTATCGGCCTGTATCACTGGAAATGCCGATTGCGCCACGGAAGAAACTCTCGACGCGTGAATGGTTGGATCTCGTATGTGGAGCGCACGTTCAACCGTCGCGCGCGTTTGAAGAGTATGCGCGTTATTACCGGACCACCTCTGGAAATATTTATTGGTCTGACCTACATCAGTTCAGCGGCTACCTGGACGACTTTCACAAAATTGTGGACAAGCGGATGAAAGCGGAGCATCGCGGAAGCGAGATCATCACCGAAATCTACATCCCGCGTCCACTGCTGCCCGACTTCATGGAGCAGGCGCGAAAGGATTTCCGCAAAAACAACGTGACCGTAATTTACGGTACGATTCGCTTAATCGAGCGCGACGACGAAAGCTTTCTTGCATGGGCAAGAGAACCCTACGCCTGCGTGATATTCAACCTGCATACCGTGCATACTCCCGATGGAATACAACACTCAGCCGACGCATTTCGGCGGCTCATTGATTTGTCTGCGTTGCTTCGCGGCAGATACTACTTGACTTATCACAAGTTTGCCTCTCGTCGCCAGTTGGAGACTTGTTATCCCGAGTTTCCTGAATTCCTCGCTTTGAAACGGAAGTTCGATCCGCACGAAATCTTTCAAAGTGACTGGTATCGTTACTATCGCGACGAACCGATTTGAGAACCGTCAGCCCCAACGGGGCAACTGCAACGCGGCCACTCCGTTTTCATCCCGCATCCAAGCCAGAAATCTCATAACAACCTTTTGTTGCATATGCAACAAAAGGTTGTCTTGGTCATCGGTGGTTGAATACCCGCAATTGCAGTTTGAAGCTGAGTCAGCCGAGTCTTGAAAACATTTTGCCCGAAGTGAAAACTGTTTTCGTCAACGCCTGCCTTTGCAGACCTGCCTGCCGAAGGCTTGGCGAAAGGCAGGGAGGCCGACTTCGCCATCAAAGGTTCTGGTGCGGCTTAGTCAGCGTGGTAGCCGCGCCATATCCACACGAGGGTATCCGCCAGTGTTTGCTCAAAAACGCGGTGGTCGCAGTGACCCGTGCCAAGGCTGAATACGAAGCGGTGGTTGTACCCCTTGGCCTTGAGCGCAGCCGCGGTGCGTTCACCGGCCATCACCCAGTTGTGATGGGTTTCCTCCGCGTCTTTCGGTCGAATATCGTTTTCGGACACGTGCGTGAAGATGCGCAGTGGCTTCTTCTCACTGTTTTCAATGAGCTTCATACTCGAATGGTATTCCCACGCGCCCAGCGGATATTTGGCTTCCTCGGCCGCGTCGTCATCCTGCTGATCGACGAATGTGCCGGAATAAGCGATCAGCCGACGGAACAAATCGGGCCGAAACCAGCCCATCGTCAACGCCGCCGCGCCGCCCGAACTGCAGCCCATGACGGCTCTTCCCCAGGGATTATCCGTGAGGGCCAATCTGGGGTAGGCAGCTTTGATCTCGGCGTTATTCAGGACCGCCGGCAACACCTCGCCGTGGATGAATCGGGCCAAGCGGTCGGACATGGTGTCGTATTCCAGACCGCGCTCGCTGTTCTTGCCATCGTTGCCGCCGTTTTGAACGGCAATCGCGACGAACGCAGGCAACTTGCGATTCGGATCTTTTGAAATGGTCAGATTGTCGAGTGCGTTGCGCACCAGATTGAGCTGACCGGGTCCGTCATGAATGACAAGAATCGGGGCTTTGTGGCCGTCCTGGTAGGCGGCAGGCACGTAAACAAAGACCTTCCGCTCTGTGCGCACCGGCTTCTTCTCAGGTTCGAGTGTCGAATCGTCGCCCCGGAAGATTTTGCTGTCCGCCAGACGCATTGTGAACTCGAAATACTTCCCTTTGGGATTGTCCAGATCCATCAGATCGGGATCGAGCTTGTATTCGGGACCAATCGTGAACTTGCCATTGCCTTCCGTGCCGGGATTCTCCGTGTATGACTCGGCCGCATTTGCGGCCTGGGCGAGCAGGCCGATGAGGCTCATGGTGGCATAACAGCGACCGCAAGTTGAGATAAGACGTGTGCTTAACATGGAGGTTGTTTAAAACATCCGGCACACAGAGACACAAGCGCAAAACCCAAAGTCAAATCATCAAGGGATCAGTGGGCTGTAACTATTCAGTTGAACGGGAGCGCGCCCGCCTCGGGCGCAGTGGTTGGCGCCCTCGCCAACCACTTTTGCAAGCGTGGCACCGGGTTCACCGTTTGTCGACTCGCCGCGCTTTGGTGCCAACCGGCGAGGCGGCGGTCGGAAGCGCCCGGGGCGGGCGCGGTCCCGACTTGATTGTGTTCCTGCTCTTGCCACCATAGCCCCATTCGAATGAAGACCATCAGCAAACTCTTCCCGCCCATCTTTAGGATGAACTTCGCCAACCGCTCAAACCCAGTCGGCCCATTTCTCAAAGCAACCAGCAACGCATCTGCCCCCTTCACCCCATGAAACAATTTGCCACCATCCTCGCCATGTTATCCCTTGCGCCACTCACGCTGGCGCTGGCGCAACCCCAAACCGCCGCTTCCGCACAGGCCAAACTCAACGTGAAACGGGACATCCCCTACGCCGAGCCAGCCGACCCACGGCAAAAAGTGGACATCTACGCGCCGGAGGGTGCGAAAAACCTGCCGGTCGTCTTCTGGATTCACGGCGGCGGCTGGCAGACGGGCGACAAGTCGGACGTTCAGATAAAGCCGCAGGCGTTCGTGGACAGGGGCTTCGTCTTCGTCTCCACGGGCTACCGTCTCCTGCCCAACGTGGACATGGGCACAATCTTTCGCGATATCGCCAAGTCCGTCCGCTGGGTGCATGACCACATCGCCGAGCACGGCGGCGATCCGGAGCGGATTCTCGTCATGGGCCACTCCGCCGGCGCCCAGCTTGCTGCCCTGATTTGCATCGACGACCGCTACCTGAAGGCCGAGGGACTCTCCCTCGCC
>QHNT01000278.1 GCA_003218515.1 Verrucomicrobiota bacterium
GGTCTGCCAGCAACACGTCTGAAATTCTCCCTTTCACCAGATCGGCTGCCTGGAGTTGTTCCGACGGGAAACTCTGCGCAACGGCCACGCAGCGCATTCCGGCAACCTTTGCCGCTTGCACGCCATTCACGGCATCTTCGATCACGACGCATTGCTCCGGCCTCAGTCCCAGCTTGCGCGTCGCGGCGAGGAAAAGGTCCGGTGCCGGCTTTTTGTGCGCCACGTCTTCAGCGGTCACGATGACGTCCCACATCTCCGGCGGCAGGCCAATTTTCCGCAGGTTGGCATTGAGTTTGATGCGGTCGGCGCTCGAAGCGACGGCGACTTTCAGTCCGGCATTCCGGCAGGCGCGAACCAGCTCGACCGCGCCGGGAAAAGCGTTGAGCCTGGACGGCACGAGTTCAAGATAGATTTCGTAGGTCCGTTTCTTGGCTGATGAAACGTCAAGCGGAAAATTGTATTTCTCAGCCACGCCGCCGATGTAACGGTCTTCGCCCGCACCGACGAACGGACGAAAATCTTCCGTTTGCACCGTCAAGCCTTTCTCCTTGAACATGGCCATTGCGGCTGCACTGATGAGCGGCTCCGAATCGGTCAGCACACCGTCCATATCGAAAATCACCGCGCGGATTGTTCGCTCGTCGGCCACACGCCGAAGAGTGTCGAAAAAAAATCGTTGCCACAATTGCTTTCTCGCGGTGAGCTTACCAGGAAACCGAACGGGGCGATGGAGTGGCGGAGTGATGAGCAACAATTAACCCGTGCCTCATTGCTCCAACACTCCCTTACTCCACAGCTCCGTTCCGAAGTGAATTTTTATGACTCAAAAGACTTACCAATACATAAACAACTTCTGGGACGACACGGAAGCCGGGAAACAGAGCGGCGTGGACCGGCTTATTTACCGCTCCAACAAGCTCGGCGCCGACCAGCGCATCACCAACACCAGCGGCGGCAATACATCGTCGAAGCTCACCGACAAAGACCCCCTGACCGGCCAGACCGTCGAAGTACTTTGGGTGAAAGGTTCCGGCGGCGACCTCCGCACCTCCACCAAAGAAAACTTTTCGTCGCTTTACCAGCAAAAGCTGCTCGACCTCCAGAAGACCTATGCCGCGCGCAAAGACAAGGGACTCAAGTCGCCGGCCGAGGACGACATGGTAGCGATGTACAATCATTGCACCTTCAACCTGAATCCGCGCGCCTCTTCCATCGATACGCCGCTGCACTCATTCCTTCCGGCCAGGCACGTGGACCACACCCATCCCAACGCCGTCATCGCCGTTGCCGCGTCGGCGCGCTGCCAGGAGTTGACGAAAGAGATTTACGGCGAGGAAATAGGTTACGTGCATCAACTGGGCCGATGATGACAAGGACTGTTACTTCACCACGCTCGATTTGATTGAGAAGGCGGCCGCCTTCATCGAAAAGAAATATGCCGCGAACGGCGGCGACCAAGCGGCGTTTGGCGGGGCGAAATATCAACCGCTCGCTCCGGAAAAGCGCCGTGAGATCTTTGCCGCGATTCTTCCGTGGCTGCGTGGCCAGGTGAGCCAGCAACGCCGTTTCATCGGCACAGTGCAGGACGACGAGAAAATTCTTCGGTTTGTGAACTCGAAGGACGCGCCACGTTTAGCTGAGTCAGGAACCAGTTGCCCTGACCATTTCTAGCGCACGAAGATCAAACCGCTCTACGTGGATTGGCACCCGCAAGCAGGGGATTTAGCCGCCTTGAAGAGGAAACTGCCGACCGGCCTCGAACAATATCGCAAGGACTACGCCGCGTATTACGCGAAGTGCAAACACGCCAACTCGCCCGCCATGCGCGACCCGAACCCGGCGGTCATCCTCATCCCCGGCCTCGGCATGATTGCGTTCGGCAAGGACAAGAGCGAATCGCGCGTGATTGCCGAGTTTTACAACTGCGCCGTCGAAGTCATGCGCGGCGCGGAAGCCATCGACAAATATATCGCCCTGCCGCAACAGGAAGCTTTCGACATTGAGTATTGGCTGCTCGAAGAAGCGAAGCTGCGCCGGATGCCGCCGGAAAAAGAGCTGGCGCGGCAGGTGCACGTCGTCATCGGCGCTGGCTCCGGCATCGGCAAGGAAGTCGCCCATCGGCTCGTCAAAGAAGGCGCGCACATTGTTTGCGTCGATTTGAAAGCGGAGACTGCGCAAGCGACGGCGAAGGAAATCACCGACAAAAACGGCCTCGGCATCGGCGTGGCCGGCAGCGGCATCTCAAATTGCGGGCCGGCCATTGGTCTGGCTTGCGACATCACCAATCGCGTCAGCGTCCGCACGATGCTCGACCAGGCGGCGCTCGCCTACGGCGGGTTCGACTCTATCATCATCACCGCCGGCATTTTCTTCCCACCCGACACCAGCGGCCACATCCCCGACGACAAATGGGACCTCACCTTCCGCATTAACGTCACTGGCAGTTACATCGTCGCTGACGAAGCCGCGAAGATTTGGAAGGATCAAGGCCTGCCCGGCAGTCTGGTGCTCACCACCAGCGCCAATGCCGTCGTAGCCAAGAAAGGTTCGGTGGCCTACGACACCAGCAAAGCTGCGGCGAACCATCTCGTACGCGAACTGGCCATCGAACTGGCGCCGCTGGTCCGCGTGAACGGCGTGGCGCCGGCAACGGTCATTCAAGGCAGCTCGATGTTCCCGCGCGAACGCGTCATCGCCGCGCTGGCGAAATACAATATTGCTTACAGCGAAAGCGAACCCGACGACGCGTTGCGTGACAAACTGGCAAAGTTTTATGCCGACCGCACGCTCACCAAGTCGCCCATCACGCCCGTCGACCAAGCCGAGGCGTTCTTCCTGCTCGTGAGCAATCGTCTGAGCAGGACCACCGGCCAGATCATCACCGTGGATGGCGGCTTGCACGAGGCGTTTTTGCGATGATCTGTAGCCGCCGACCCTGTAGCCGCCGACGTAAGGAGGCGGACGGTAAGGAGGCGGACGGTAAGGAGGCGGACGGTAAGGAGGCGGACGGTAAGGAGGCGGACGGTAAGGAGGCGGACGATTTGCGTTTGGTGAATGGTTTCCGCCTCCTTACGTCGGCGGCTACAGCGGCTACGGGCCGACGGGCGACGCATTGATTTGAACCCGGTTGCGGTCGCCGATAGTGGCCTGGCCCTGGATTAGCGCGTTGGGAAGCTGCGATCGAATTTGCAGTGGCGGACTTTGTTGCGGAACCAAGGCGGGTTTGTCCGTGGCTAACCTGGCGCCCTGGAGAATCGCGCTTGTCTGATTCGTGTTCGCCAAAAAATTTCCCTGGAACACCACCAACTGGTTCAACGTGCGATTCGTCCCGGCAACGTGGAAGAAGACATTCTGCGGCCCTGCCGTTTCGCCGTAGGCCGTTTCGGAAACGCTTTCGCCCCGCCGCGCTTCCGGTTCGACTTTTTTCTTCAGGTCCTCCTGCGCTGTCTGGGCGGCGGCGACGCGCTTGGCGAATTCCTCGTTCTCCGGTCGCTCAATCGCGCCGTCGTAAACGGAGCCGTCGGCATCCACGACGCGAATCTGCTGGCCGGCTTGCTCGACTTGAAATGATCTCAGCACGTTCGGCATCGGCGGCGAGTTGAAGTTGACGCGATATCTCCGCACTTGCGCGTATTGCTGTCCCAGCTCATTCAACGCGACCTGGTTGGTTGCCACGGCCGCGCCAAATCCACCTCCGCCGACGCCGGCGCTCCTTCCAACATTTGCGGCTTCCAAGGTGACTTGCGCATTGGCAACCGTCGGAGCTTGAGGCTGGGCAGCGGCTGCTTGTTTGTCTGCCGGCACGACTGCCCCTGTTTCCGCACGCCGCGGCGCCAGACCATCACGCTCCATCAGAAGTCTGTTGCGACCATTTACGGGACCCGCTCCGCGATCGCGGCTATCGGGTCGTCCCTCTGACGGCGCTGCTTCTTTTGCTCTGTCGGCGTAGGACAATTCCAACGATCTGCTCGTTTCGGGGCTTTTTCGGGTCTCATCTTTGGCCAGTTGATCAACTGTCTTCAGTCGCGCGTCCTTAGGTTCCGATTGGACCAGAACTTCCTGTTCCAACGGCTTGTTCTCTGCGAGGGCCGGTTTGCTGGCCTGGGGCGAGGCGAGCGCGACTGTAGTAACGCCGTTCGCCGTGCGCCGCAAGGCGTCGTTAAATTGCGTTTCATCCATTTCCTGCACGTATCCGTCAGCTAGTAATACGGGCCGACGCCCTAACTCGCGCGGCAAGTCCAATCGCCTCAAGGTGCTTGAACGCGATGATGCGTTGAGCTTTTGATTTAGCTTGGAAGAGTGTGGGCAGCGAGAGTCCAAGCAGAATCACGATTAACGTGCAAAGCCAGCCTATGAGCGCGAAACGCGGCCTGAGCACTTTCAACCATCCGCCGCCGTAGCCGCGGACATCAGGAGGCGGATGATTTGGTTCGCTGAGAGCTGCCCGCCTCCTTACGTCGGCGGCTGCATCGGACTCTTTGGGGAACGTCCGCGCCACTTCGTCCTGGAGCATCTTGCGCGCGGCTGGGTGCAACTCAAATGGCGGGCCCGCTTCCTCACGCCGTTTCTGCGCCCAGGTCTTCAGTTGGTCTTCGACGTTTCTGTTGGGTTCGTCCGGCATCTTGTTCAAATCGTTAGACGGAAGACGGCGCAATATTCTCTCTCGAAAACACGTTGCGCGCAATTTCTTCGAAGTGATCCAGGCATTTGCTCAGGCGCGAACTGACGGTCTTCACGTTCAACTGCAAGGTGTTGCTGATTTCCTCGTAACTCAAATCACCGAAATAACGAAGCTCGATGATTTCGCGACACGGCTCGCCAAGCTGATCGAGCGCCTCGCGCAGCAACGCGATGCGCTCGGCGTTGATCGCCGTTGCATCGGGCGCGGGCGCATCGCTCGGCGGGTCGATGGTCAAGCCGTCTTCGCGGTTCTCCGCTTGCAATGAAATTGGCATCTGTCCACCGCCCCGTTTGGCAGCGCGCTGGCGCTCGCGGTAATCGCGCGCTTTGTTCGCCGCGATGCGAAAGAGCCAGGTTTGTAACTGGCTTCTGCCGTTGAACGACTCAAGACTTTTGATCACGGACAAAAATGTTTCCTGGCAGATTTCCTCGACGTCCTCGCGGTTGAATTGAGGCGCGAGTTGAAACACGAAGCGGCCCGCCGCTGCGTAATGGAGGTCAAACAATTCGTCCCAGGCCTGCGCCTCGCCCCGGCGGCACCGGGTAATTAAGTCGGCTTCGGCATTGGGGTTCATCGGGCAATCAGTGTAACGGAACAGGGCAGCCTTGGCGAGCATTTGCTGAACGCGCCTGGCACGTCCTTTTGACCCTGCCTTGGGCCGGTTCTAGGGTCGCCTCCACGATTCCAGAATACCAGCCGCCAGGAGTATTCGCTTCGCCACGCCGTCTAACGCGGCATGTGGCTTATCCTCTGGTTTCGTCCGCTGCGAAAATTTTCACGCATTTTGCGTGAGGTTCACGCCGGTTCTCGTAATTCGCCCGCACAAATCTTTGACAACTCATTTACCCGCGCCTCACACAGGCGGGCGCGGGTTATGCTAAATCCTTTCTCATGAACTTCGCTTCATTCGTCCCCGTTAAATCTGAAAACAATTTGGAGGTCGTTATGCGCTCGCTCATCAAACTCTGTCTTTTAATGTTTCTGCCAGCCGCCTTGTCAGCCAACGAACCGCCTCCGCCATCCAGCAACGCGCCGGTCGCAGCGATCGAGGCAGAGCTTCTACTCCGCGAAATCCGCTACGACGGCAAACTCACCGACAACGAAGCGAAGTTTCTCGTGGACATTGATGCCGAGTCCATCGGCAAAAAAGAATCCTCCATCACGCTGTTTGAAGGAGACGTTGCCGTGATGCCGTCCAAACTTCCGTCCGGATTGCGCATGGTGCGGAAAGACAAGCAGTATCGGCTCGTCGCGGCGCGCGCGGGCAAATACAGGTTCAAGCTGGAGGTTGTCGCGAAAATCACGCGCGCCGAACCTTGGAACCAGATTGCATTCAGCGGACCGGACGCAGGCATTGCGTCCGTCGCAGTCGAAGCCACCGGCGCCGGGGTTGAAGTGCAATTGCTCAGCGGCACACCGCTCGAGCCGGAGAAAGGCGAAGCGGCCCGTGTGCGCGGTGTGCTGGGCGCGGACCGAAGTGTCTCATTGCGCTGGCAAAGCAAAGCCACCGAGGCGACGCGCAAAGCGTTGATTACCTGTGACACCATTGCCAGCGCGCAGGTCACGCCCACGGTCATTAAGTTCACTACGCAACTTCACTACGAAATAGTGCAGGGAAATCTCTCGAAATTCTCCGTGGTGTTGCCAGCCAACCACGCGCTCACTCGTGTCGAAGGCGGACAAATCCGCGATTGGCAGATCAGCGCAGCGCAGGCTTCCAGCCTGCCGCCAACGGGAGGGACTGGGAGTGGGTCGGAGATTCAAATCCTCACCGTCGAGTTGATCAAACCGGTCGAGAAGACCTATGCGCTGATACTTTTGTCAGAACAAACGATCGAAAGCACTCCATTCACGGGCGAACTGACGCTGCCACAACCGCAAGGCGTCCAGCGCGAGACCGGTTCGCTCACAGTCTGCGCCGAGGACACGCTGGTGGAAACCGAATCGACGGCCGGTTTGCGCCAGATCAACGCGCCCGCCGGCGCGCTCGCGGCCTATCACTTCTATGGCCGTCCGCTCGCGCTCGGCGTGAAGCTCCGTCGCATCGAGCCGGTCATTAACGTCACCGCGCGCGTCACCGCCCGACTCGAAGAGGCCCGCTTGCTCGTCACCCACGGCCTGACCCTGAGCGTGGAGAAAGGGGGCATCTACTCGGTCGAATTCTCGCCGCTGGACAATGTCATCGTCACCGACGTGCGTGGCGACGGGGTCGAAGATTGGAAGGCGCGCGACGGCAAGCTCGTGGTCAACTTCTCCAGCCGCGTGCTCGGGGAGCGCAAACTCGAGATTCAACTCGAACAAGCGGAGAGAAATTTTCCGAATCAAATCGCCATAGCGCCATTGCGCATTGCTTCGGCAGCCAAACAAACGGCCCAAATCGGCGCGGTCTCAGCGCCGGGCATTCGTTTGAAGACCGCCGATCTGGTCGGACTACGCGAGATTCCCGTCGCGAATCTCGCCAATCGCACCGACGAGTCGCTCGCTTACGTTACGGACCAGCCGGATTGGTCGCTGAAACTCTCGACCGAAAAACTCACGCCCCGCATCGTTGCCGACATTTTCAATCTGGTGACCATCGGCGACGGTTTGGTCGGCGGCAGCGCGACGATTCGTTACGTCATCGTCAACCAGGGCGTGCAGGAGTTCAAGGTGAAGCTGCCGTCGCGCTGGAAAAATATCGAGTTCTCCGGCCCGAACATTCGCCGCCAGGAGCGAGTGGGGCCTGCGGCCGATGCGGCTGGCGCCGCGGGTGACACAAATTATGTCCTTTGGAGCATCGGCCTCCAGGACAAGGCCTGGGGCGGCTACACGCTCGTGGTCACTTACGACGAACAGTTCGACCCGCGCAAAGCGACGCTGTCGCTCGGCGGCGTTCACGCGCTCGAAGTCGAACGCGAGACCGGCAGTGTGGCCGTCACCAGCGCCGCGAGCTTGCAACTGCGCGAGACCGGGACGACCGAACCGCTCCAGCGGATTGACGAGAATGAATTGGCCGGGGCGGACCGCGCGTTGATTACGCGCTCCGTGCTGCTCGCGTATCGCTATGGCACCGGCGACCTGTATCAACTCATCGTGGATGTGACACGCTTCCAGGAATCGGCCGTGCTCGATGCCGTCGCCGACCGCACGCAGTTGACCACGGTCCTCACTGAAGCGGGCCAGATGCTCACGCAGGCGTCGTTCATGGTCAAAAATAACGATAAACAGTTCCAGCGTTTCTCCCTGCCGAACGGCGCGGAGTTCTGGTCGGCTTACGTGAACGGCCAGGCCGTCAAAGCCGAAAAGCAAGACGCCGGTTTGCTGGTGCCGCTGCCACGCCGCGCAAACCGCGACCAGGCGTTCGCGGTCGAGATCGTTTACGCGCAAAGCATCGGCTCGATCAAATCGTTCCTGCCGCGTGAACTCGCGCTGGCCGCGCCGAAGACGGACATTCAAACGACCTTCGCCGAATGGGAACTGTTCGTGCCCACGACGCATCACCTGGCCCGGTTCGCCGGCAACATGAGCGTGGCCCGCGGCACGACCTACGGCTGGCGCGACGCGTGGGAGGAGTTCGTGAGCATCTATCGCGACCTGCTGCGCAACGCGCGAGGTTTGCTCATCGGCCTCGCGCTCGTGGCGCTGCTGGGCCTGATGATCTTCACCGCGGTGCGGCGCGGTTTTCAACAATCTCAAGCAGATCGGGCTGGCTGCGCGCATTTACGCCGGCGACCACGACGGCAAACTCCCGTCCAGCCTCGAACAAATGAAGGAGGAGTTGTCCACGGACAAGGTCACGGTTGATCCCCAAACCGGCGAGCGATTTGTTTTTCTGGGGGCAGGTCGAGGCGAGGCCGACGCCAACTCAATCCTCGCCTACTCACCGTCGAGACAGGGTGGCGGACGGGACGTGTTGTTCGCCGATGGCAGCGTGCAGCAGATGCGGGAGGAGCAGTTCGCCAGCGCGTTGCAAAGGACCGGCGGCGGCCTGGGCGGTGGCGTCGCCGGGCTCGCCACGACAAATGCACTGTCTCCCGCAACGCCAATGCTTGCCGGCATCCGGCCGATCCGCATTGATATCCCCCGCAGCGGCGTCCAGTTCACCTTCACCAAAGTCCTTAACGTGCGCGACGAACCCCTGACACTCGCGGCGTGGGTGGTCACGACCAAAACCTGGAACGCGCTCCGCGGCACGCTGCAAGCGGCGCTGTTCCTCGCAGGTTTGTTCGTTCTGTGGCGGCAACTGCGCCGGGCTGTGCCGAACAGTCTCCTTGTCACCGTCGCGCTGGCGCTGGTTCTTGGCACCGTCGGCAGCATGTTGATCGTGGCGCGGCTTCTCGGCATAGCGCTGATTATCGCCGCGCCGGTGATAGTGCTCGCACTGCTCGTTTTGCTGGCGCGCAAATATTGGCGGCGCCGAGGCGGGGCATCGGCCACGGAGTCAACCGCCAGCACACCCGCTCCGCCCGCGCCAAATGGAGCGACTGGCATGGGGCCGGCAATCGCATCGATTATGCTGCTGCTCTTCGCGGGCTCCGTGAGTGCAAAAGAAGTGGCCCAGGTTGACTCCGCGCTCCGCACTTCGCATTCCGCGTCCGAGTCCGTTTCCATCCAGTCCGCCACTTACACCGGCACCGTGCGTGAACGGGTGGCCGACATCGAGGCGGTCATTCAGTTGTCGGCAGGGAAAGCCGGCGAAACGGTCCCGCTGTTCGACGACGACGTGGCGGTGGAACAATTCTCCGCGACCCCGAGCGACGTGAAACTGCTGCGTCAAGGTAACTCAATCAGTGTGCGGCTGCCGAAGAAGGGCGGGGCCACGTTGAAGTTGAAATTCCTCGTGAAACTTGGTGGCGACGTGACGAAGCGACAGCTCGTATTTGGCGTTCCGAGCGCGCTGTCGAGCAAGCTGTCGTTGACCGTGGACGAACCCGAAGCCGCCGTCGAGTTTCCTGCTGCCGTCTCTTACCACAGCGTCGCCGCGCAACAGCAGACGCGTGTCGAAGCGGTGATGGGCGCGGGGGAACGCGTCGAATTGCACTGGGCGCCACGCGTGAAACGGGCGGCGGAAATTGCCGCGACGGTGTTTTGCCAGAACGCGACGCTCGTGAGTTTCAACGGCGGCGTGATGACGATGCGGTCGTTGCTGGATTATCAGATCACCCAGGGCGAGTTGCGCGAGGCGCGCGTGCGAATCCCGGCCGGGCAGCGTTTGCTGCGCGTCGAAGGCGATGCGATTCGCACCTGGCAGCTCAGGGCCGCGTCCGTCTCGGGCAAACTCACGCCTGACCCCTCCGAGGGAGCGGGGCGAGGTCTGGACTACGCTGGCGCGGTTCCCCTCGTTGGAGCGGTCAGGGGTGGGTCCGAGGCCAACTTCAACGATGAACAGGGCGAACAAATTCTCGCCGTCGAACTGCTCAAAGGAATTTCGCCGGGCTACCGGCTCGCCGTCGAAACCGAAAAGGCCATTGAAAGATTGCCCGCCACGTTCGCTTTGGAAACACCGCGCGCGCTCGACGTGAAACGCGAGACCGGCTTCGTCGCGCTGCGCGCGAGCGATGAGCTTGGATTAACCGTGGATACCTTGCAGGGCTTGCAGAAGGTGGACACGTCGGAGTTTTTGAAGGTGACGGCACAGACCAACGCGCTCGCCGGCGCGTATCAGTTTTTGAGGCCGGACTTCGCGCTCAGCGTGAGCGTCGAAACGTTGCAGCCGCAGATCGAGGCCACGATGCGCAATCGCGTGCGCATCGGCGCGGAACAAATCAGTCTGACGGCGCAGATTGATTACACGGTTAAACGGGCCGGCGTGTTCGCGCTCCGGCTGGCATTGCCGAAAGATTTTCGCATCGAAAGCGTGGTTGCGAACGTGGGTACCCCAGCCGCGGACTCGCGTCCGCAGCCACAGGCGGTTCGATGGGTTGAAAAATCAAACGCTGGGAACCGCATTCTGGAGGTCACATTGCCCCAGCGGACACTAGGCAACTACTCCTTGCAACTTCAGCTCGTCAAATCGCAGAAGGAATTGCCGAAAACCTTGGAGGTCGCCGGCGTGCATCCGCTCGATACCGTGAAGCTGACTGGCTTCGTCGTCGTCTCCTCGGAAGTCGGTGTGCAAGCCAGGGCCGCCTCCTTTGAAGCTCTGACGGAAGTGCCGGTGACAAGCGTGCGCGAAGGCGGCGCCGGCCTGGCCTACAAATTCATCGTGAGCGACCCGGTGCCGGCCCTATCGCTGTGGAAACTGGTCGTGACAACCGAAGCCATCGAGCCGTGGGTGCGCGCGGAAGTGGCAAACTGGCTCACGTTGAACGAGACGCTCGTCAGCGGACGGGCGCTGGTGCGTTACGAAATTCAAAATGCGCCGGTCAAGGAGTTCCGGCTGAAGATTCCCGCGACCTTCAGGAACGTCGAGATCACAGGCGCCGACATTCGGCGCCGCGACCAGAACGGCGAAGAGTGGCGCGTCGAGTTGCAGAATAAAGTCGTCGGCAATTATCTGCTCACGGTGACGTGGGAACAGCCGTGGAGCATGAAAGAGCAAGCGAAGGAGAATTTGTTCGACGCGGCTGGGATCGAGGCGCTCGGCGTGGAGCGCGAGACCGGCGCGCTGGCAGTAATCGCCGGATCGGAACTGCAAATCGCTCCGAAGCAAGCCAGCAGCGAACTTTTCCGCATCGACCCGCAAGAATTGCCCGAGTGGGCCGGCCGCGCCGATTCGTCCGCCGTGCTGGCCTATCGTTATCTGCGGCCCGGCTATAAACTGGCGCTGTCCGCTCAGCGCTTCGCGCCGGCGCAGGTTTTGCAGGCGCTCGTGGACGAGGCGCGACTGACAACCGTCGTGGCCGACGACGGCCAGATGATGACCGAACTCGCGCTCTCTGTGCGTAACAACGGACGGCAGTTCCTCGAAATCACGCTGCCGAAAGGCGCGCAGGTCTGGTCGGCGTTTGTCTCAGGCCAAGCGGTGCGACCGAGCCTGCGTGCGGGCAAACTGCTATTGCCCATCGAGCGCGCCGATCACTCGGCAATCCCGGTCGAACTGATTTACGTGAGCGCGGAAGGGTTTCCGCGAAGGAAAGGAGCGGTGAACCTTGCGTCGCCCGCGCTGGACGTGCCGCTGAAGAACGCGCGATGGGAATTGTATCTTCCCTCGGATTACGGCTACAGCAAATTTGCGGGCACAATGACGCACGAGGCCGGAGCCGCGCCCGTTTACCACAGTTTCACTCTGAGCGAATATTCAAATGCGGAAAGCAAAAGCAAACGGGTACGCGAAATGGAAGTTTCCAGTTCCCTCGACGAAGGGCGGCACAAGCTGTCCATCGGCAAGCTCGAAGACGCGTCGAAAGCTTATAGCCAGGCGCGTCGCTACGGTTTGAACGAAGAACAAGTGAAATTGCAAGAGCTGGAGAAAGACCTGCGCAAGGCCCAGAGCAGCAATTTGCTCAACGCTCAACGGGCCGCCGTCGCCAACAACGCGTTCTACTTTCAATCCGCCGAGCAGCCCGCGCAACAGCCGTTGGGAGTGAAATACGACGACCAGGCAGCCGAGCAACAATGGGACAGGCTCCAGAAAGCGCAGGAGGTGGCCTCCGTGACCGTTCGACCGTTGCGCGTGAATCTGCCAACGCGCGGCTTGCGCCATTCGTTCTCGCAAGTGCTGCAAACCGAAGTCGGCAAACCGATGCTGGTCAGCTTCGTCGCCTCCAGCGCCAAGGCCGCCAGTTGGCCGACGAGAATCGGCTTGTTTGCATTGAGCTTCGCCGGGCTGTGGGCAATCGTGAGTTGGGTGCTCACTCATCGGAAGGTCGGAGCGGCGGCCTGAGTCTCTCGTTCCGGGACCAGGCCATCTTCCATGTCCCCGAGGACCCCTTGCCTCATTCATCCAGGAACATGTGATCGAGGTTGATGGCCCAGCGGATTCGCTCGCTGGCGTCTTGGCAGCACTGATCACGGTCCACGGCGTCACAACTTCTGGCGGCTGACAGCACGAGCGCATTGCCTTCAGGGCCCGATGACGAGCGCGGGCCGCAACCCGCGTTGGCATGATAAAGCGTCACCTCGAGGCAGCGTTGGATCACCTCGCGGTTGTATCGGCGGAAGCGACGAATGAGATGCCAGTCGGGAAGTTCATGGCCGCAAAGCAGGATGAGGATCGGGTCCTTCCGCACGCGAGCCTCGATCTCCTGGGAACTGAAAACACCCGAGGCATAACAATATGTGAGCAGTCCGAGCAAAACGCGCGGTTGACAGGCAATGCCGGCCCCGGCAGCCGGCACCGGTATCAGATGCGGATCAATGCGACGCACCGCCGCCAACACCAGGTCCCGAAGATTTGGATTTTCTATGCAGCAGCCCGGCAAACGCAGTTGCTCGTCGTCGGCGGGGCGCTGGTGGAGCTGAGTTGATTCGGCAGTTGTCATGTGCATCAGGTTCCCGTTTTCACCGAGCGCGTTTTATCTGGAGATGTTACGCGCCAAAGGAGGGGAATCTTTCAAAGTAGTTGGTGAAATTCAGGGGCCTTTAACAGGAAGGCCAGGACTTTCCGGGAGGAACGGTTTATCCAGTGGACGCGAGGAAGATCTCCTTCTCTCTGGGGACGGCTTTACGGCGGAGGCGCAGGTGCAGGTGCACTGATCCCGTCTGAGAGAACGCGGACACGATAGAATTGGTGCTCGGCCAGGCCAAGCTGTTCCACATCCAGGTGGAACGGAGCGCCGGTATTCGTGTGGATGCCAGTCCAATTGGTCAAGGTCGAAGAAGATTCAACTATGTAGCTTGCGCCTGTTACACCGGCTACGTTCAAACGAAGCCCTGCCGGCGTCCTGGTTGCTGTGACCGTCTGGTCAGCGGAAGCTGGCACCTCAAACCACATGATGAGGTGCGGTAAGGGAAAGGGATCCCAGTCGAATAGCGGATCGGACATGTAGATGATTAGCTGGTAAGTGCCGGGCGGTAGACTGCCGAGAACCGCAGTGTTGGTATCAGTATGATAAGGACAGTCAAAGCAAAGGGCACAAAACTCGCCCTGCTTCTGGTACATTGTTAACGTCAGGTTGAAGCCGGAGCGGGTAACAGGTCCAATCTCAATCCACTCGCAAGCAGGAAGAGTTGTTGTGCAGGTAAAGTAGGTTATCCCGCCCGTCGTTTGCACCGACATACCCCGAGCAGCGGTGGTCAATGTTAGTAAAGCGGCTAATACCAAACTCAATCCGGCAATTGGTCGAGGACGTCCACGCATACTGGTCTCCCGTAAAAAGACTGCTCCCGCTCAGGGATACATTCGTTGCCGCCAAACTTAAACTAAGAGTCTGCGTATTTCAATACCCTCGTTCGCGAGCGGGAGCATTTTCCGTCGCTTCCGGTCTAACTCAACATGAAACGCTGGATTTGTTCGTTCCTCCTCCTCTTGGCCGCGATCAACTCCGGGTGGACCGCCGGTTTGATCATCGTGGATGAAGCGCATTGGAAACATCAACTGCCTCCCGACGGAATCGTCCCGCCACCGTGGCCGTTGCCACGTCCCAGACCGGGACCGTGGCCGCGGCCGTGGCCAGTCCCGCCCCCGCGTGTTTACCAGTTCTGCCCCCTGGAGGTCACCCGGCACCAGGCTGAAGTGCGGATCAAAGACCAGCTCGCGGACACGTCCATCGAACAGGAGTTCTACAATCCGAACGCGCAGCGCATTGAAGGCACGTTTCTGTTTCCCGTTCCGAAAGGGGCGCAGATCAAGAAGTTCGCCATGAAAATCGACGGCAAGCCGGTCGAAGCCGAGCTGATGTCCGCCGACAAGGCGCGTGGGATTTACGAGGACATTGTCCGCAAGCTGCGCGACCCGGCGTTGCTCGAATACGCCGGCCAGGACGTGTTCAAGGTGCGCATCTTCCCCATCGAAGCGCACGCGAAGAAGCACGTGTCGCTTTCCTACACCCAATTGCTCAAGTCCGATTCCGGCCTCATTGGCTTCACTTACCCACTCAACACGGAAAAATTTTCCGCCAAACCGATTCCCGACGTCAGCCTCAAAGTTGAGGTCGAGACGAAACGTCCGTTGAAGTCGATTTATTCACCAAGCCATAACGTGGAGATCAAACGTCACGGAGGAAACCGGGCCACGGTCGGGTTCGAAGCGAAGGACGTGAAGCCCGACAGCGACTTCCAGCTCTTCTTCGCGCCGGAAGCGGACGATATCGGCATTAACCTGATGACTTACAAGACCGGTTCGGACGAGGGTTACTTCCTGCTGCTGGCGTCGCCGGGCATTGACGCGAAGGAAACGAAGGTGATTCCGAAAGACGTGGCCTTCGTGCTCGACACTTCCGGCTCGATGGCGGGCAAGAAACTGGAGCAGGCGAAGAAGGCACTGCTGTTCTGCGCCGAGAATCTGAACGACGACGACGAGGCACGGCGATTGACGACGCTTTGCGGAAAGCGCTGGCGTTGCGGCCGGGCGGGAGCCGACGTGAGGAGGCGCAAACTTCAAAATCCGAAATCCGAAATCCGAAATCCGAAATCGACCGCCCCTTCGTGATCATTTTCCTAACGGACGGTCTGCCGACCATCGGCATCACGGACGAAAATCAAATCGTCGGCAACGTGAAGCAGAACAACGACGGCAAAGTGCGCGTCGTCTGTTTCGGCATCGGCCACGACGTGAACACGCACCTGCTCGACAAAATCACCGAGGAGACCCGCGCGTTCAGCCAATACGTGTTACCTGAGGAAGACATCGAAGTGAAGGTGTCGAACTTCTTCGCGAAGATCAAAGATCCGGTGCTAACGGACCCGACGCTGTCGTTCACCGGCGATATCCGCGTGACCAAACTGTATCCCTCTCCCCTGACTGACCTGTTCAAAGGCGAGCAACTGGTGCTGGCTGGACGTTACACCGGCAAAGGAGCGTCCGCGGTGGTGCTCGAAGGGACGGTCAACGGCGCCAGGAAGAAGCTGACTTACGACGTGAACTTTTCGGGTGAAACGACCGAGCACGATTTTATTCCGCGGCTTTGGGCGACGCGGCGAGTTGGCTATCTGCTGGAGGAAATCCGGCTGCACGGTGAGAACGCAGAGCTGAAGGACGAGGTCACTGAACTGGCGCGCAAATACAGCATCGTCACGCCCTACACCGCCTATCTCATCATTGAAGACGAAGCCAGGCGCGGCGTGCCGATCCTGTCGCAGACGTTGCCGCAGTTTCAGCAGGATGCCGCCGCCCGGGAAGCGTCGGGGCAGTATCACGACCGACTGATGATGCAGCGAAACGGCCTTGGCCCGGTGACGCAATCCCGCAGCGAGCTCGCCTTCAAATCGGCCAATGCGCCAGCGGACGCGGTTTCGCTCGGTGTGGCCGAGGCGCAACGAGGACTTGCGGCACAGGCAGCGCCCGCTCAATCACCGGCTGGCGGCGTGGTCGCGGGCAGAACGGCGGAAATCGAACGCATCGCGCAATACACGCAACAGGCGCAGTTCGTTGGCGGGCGCAGCTTTTATCAGAACGGCAAACAGTGGATTGACGCCTCGATTCAAAAACTCAAAGAGCCGAAGCGCGTTCGCGTGCAGTTCAATTCGAAGGATTATTTCGACCTGGTTGCCAGGAAGTCTGAAGCTCGTCCCTGGCTGGCGCTCGGACAGAACGTGCAATTCGTCCTCGGCGAAACGGTTTACGAGATTTATGAATAACGCAGGCGCAGGTGTAGTGCCCGCGCCTTGGGGGCACGTTGCGACTGACGCCAAAATGATTTCCTGGGCCTACGGATCCACTCGCAGCCGCCAGAAGCCCCTATTCACGCTGTTGATCGGCAAATCTGCCATCATCGGATTGCCTGTGCCTGGAGTGGAAGGAAACACTTCGTTCCAGGTAACGGTCTCGAGGTTGTCTGATTGTTCGATGGCGTAGAAACGGTTGATTCGTGTATTGAAACCCACGGTCACGCGGTTCGTCGTCCTCGAAACGACGTCGATCGCCGGCAAAACGGCCTGTTCGGTAGTGAAGCTGCGAACAGGGCTGCGATTGGTCACCCCATCCCGAACGCTGGCTACCTGCCAGTAGTGAAGCGTGTTCGGCGGCAGACCGGCGAGGTTCAAGCTGAGCGCGTTGGTCCGGCCGATGAGATTGACTGGACCGAGCGGAACGGCCGTGCCGAGGTAAATCTCGAACCAGGGCAAGTCAGTGCGTTCCACCAGGAGGCTGAAACCATCCACCCATGGATTGATAGTTTCTAGAGTGGACGCCTTCGAGGCCTCGACGACCAAACGCACCGTTTGGCCGACGTAAGCCGAAAGATCATTGGTCCGTCTAACCCACTTGAATCGGGACCACTCCGTTTCGATGCCATAGCTCACGTGCAGCGTTTCGAGCTTTGTCTGTGAGTCCAACCACAGGCTCACTTCCAGTCGCGGCCAGGGAGTAGATCGTGGTATTGGGACATGCTGGAGCGATTCATACCAGTTCAGCGTGGCCGTAACCGCGTCGGCCGGCAGAGTGACCTGCTGGATGAGCGAGCCGGTGCCTGCGGAAGGAGTAGGGGATTGGAAGGGCGAAAAAGCCTCGGCTATGTTCGTGCCCGATTGGATGTCCGAATTGCGCGACAACGTCCAGACACCCGCGCCTCCTGATTGCCAGCCCGCGGTCAGTCCTTGCTCAAAGGCTCCGTTGACGAGGAGCGAGTCCCGCCATGTCCAGCTCAGCGTGCTAGCGACAGGAACAGCGGAAGCGCCGTCAGCCGGCGACTGGAGTATCGGAGCGGGGACCGGCGCGGCGTGCAAAGTAATCAGGAACAAAGCGAAAACGAGTGAGGCAAGACGCATGACAAAAGGCTTTATTGATTTTCTCCTATGGGATAGAGTATTGCCGAACTCAGGCTGAAAAAGCAAGAACGGATTCGGCTTTCGAGCCTTTAACCATCAACCGCACAGTTCTCTTTATGTCACAAGCAAAATCATCCTATGCCATCCTGTTAGGTTTCCTGTTCGCCGCCCCTCTGGCTGGCGCGGCTGAGAACCAGGATTTATCTCCACGGCCTGAGGAGCAGCAGCTCCCCCGCGCCATGCACTCGAAAATGAAAGACCGGCCGAGGATCACGGTCGGCTCGCGCGACGCGGACATCAACGGCGGCGACAATCGCGCGTTGCAGGCGGCCATGGATTACATCGCTGGTCTGGGTGGAGGCGTCGTGGAAATCGGCGAGGGCGAATTTCTAATGAGCGATTCACTGCATCTGCGCTCGTTCGTCGACGTGCGCGGGACGAAGGGTAAAACCATCCTCCGCAAAGCCAAAGCGGCTTCGTCACCGCTGGCGCTGGATGGAGATTACGGCGAGGAGCAGATCACGGTCGCCAACGCGGACGGCTTCAAGGTCGGCGACGGTGTCGCTATCTGGGACAGCAACTCCGGCGGCTTTCACACTACGGTGGCGCGCATCACCGGTCGAAATGGCAACACCTTTTCCATCGACCAGCCGCTGAACGCCGATTGCATGGTCGCCAACAAGGCCCAGGCCGCGACCGTCTTCCCGGTTGTCAGCGGCTACAACCTCGAAGGCGCGCGCGTGGAAGATCTCATCGTCGATGGGAACAAGGAGGAGAATGTCTATCTCGACGGCTGTCGCGGCGGCGGCATTTTTCTCTATCGCGGCTTTGGCACGGTCATCGAGAATTGCGTGGTGCGGAACTTCCACGGCGACGGCATCAGTTTCCAGCAGTCCAACGATGTGTTGGTGCAGCACTGCGTGAGCGAGGACAACGCCGGGCTGGGCCTCCATCCTGGGAGCGGCTCGCAACGGCCTGTGGTCCGCGAGTGCGTTGCCCGCCGCAACGGCGAGGACGGACTCTACCTGTGCTGGCGTGTTCGGCACGGGCTGTTTGAGAAGAACATTCTGGAGAACAATGGTCGGTTTGGCATCTCGATCGGCCACAAGGACAGCGACAATCTTCTGGAAAACAACCAGGTTCGATTCAACCATGCGGACGGCATTTACTTCCGGAACGAAACCGAGGGCATGGCCGGACACCGCAATCGCCTCGAGAACAACCTGATTGAAAGCAACGGCGACAAAGGCGACGCCGCCGGCATTCGCGTGCGCGGCCAGACCAGAGGCCTTGTGTTCAAGAACAACATCATCCGTGACACCCGCCCGCTTGAATCGCGCAAACAGGCCGTGGGGATTCGGATTGAAGAAGCAGCCGGCGAAGTCGTTCTGGAAGACAACAAAATCGAGGCGCGGACCAACGTGGAGGATCAGAGGAAATCCAGGCCCTGATTCTAATTGGAAAACCCCATACCGCCTGGACCTGTCGTGTTGTCGGTCGGAAACCAGAAGCGTTTCGTTTTCTGGACTTTGTCGTACTGCTTTTTGTTCATCGTCTCGAGGTGAAGATCGCCCATCACCAGATGCCCGCGATTATTGTGACGGAACGCCAGACCCTGAGACACCCAGGCCGGGCCCACCATGCCGGTGTAATCGTTCGTGGCCAGGTACCCCTCCATGAACAACAGCGTCTTGGAAGGCTCAAGAAACGCGGCAAGGTCGGTCGCATGGCAGATTTCGCAATTCATCGCGTAACTGTAATCCCTGAAATGATTCAGCCTGGCAAAACCACCCGGCAGCAAAGGTGTCGTGATCGGTGGTGTTGGCCGCTGCTTCGAGGCAAGTTGCAGCTTGTCCGTCGGGCAAAGGTATAACGGTTTGGATTTCAGGTAGGGATACAAACGGCCCGAAGTAAGATCGCCCGGTCTGGTAGAGAGCCAGTCGCGGAAGGATGGAAGTTCTCCCCGCGCATCCAACGAGTAAACGGACGAAGCGATGCCAATCTGGCGAATGTTGTTCACACAAGACAGGCCTCGCGCGGATTCCTTCCCCTGGCCAAGCGCCGGCAGCAACAGGCCGGCGAGGATCGCGATGATGGCGATAACGACGAGCAGCTCGATCAGGGTAAACGCCGGTTTAAGACCAGGCCGAAGGCTTGCTGTATGCTCGGAAAGCTGACTTCGCATGGTTAACGACCTGTTGAATTGTGCGTAATCTAAGTCGCCACAGGCAAAAGGCAAGTTCGTTTGATGTGATGCACGTATTCCCCTCACCCGGTCGCGCAGTTACGGGACAGGGTGAGGCGTCTTCGGAAATCTTGCAGGGTCGAGCTCGATGCGTGGTGGTGCCAAGCGCGCCGGTGGCGCGTTACTCTTCACCTTTCTTCACCTTCGTGTTTTCATTCTTGCTTTCCCGTTCGTTTGCGGCCGGTTTCCCTTTGATCGGCGTTCTTGCTTTAGCAGCGGGCTTGTTGGTTGTCGGCTGCACTGATTTCCTGACTGTGGCGGGCTTCTGCGGTTCAGATTTGACGTTCGGGCGCTCCAGCGCGCGCCCTCTTGCGTTGCCCAAGGGTGGTTGTGTTCTGGACGGCCCAGGTTTTTCGGAGGGTTCCACCGCACCTGGTCCGCGGAGCTCGTTTCTATTCGCAGGTGATTGCGGCTGCCTCGTGATCGCTGTCGGTTGATCGGCCTGAAGGGCTGTACGGGGCGGAATGGTTGTCCCGGGCTTTGCTTCCTGTCTGGCTTCACCGCGCGAGGGTGTCCTTGTTTCGGGACGCGCGGGCTGCTGTTGCGGTTCCTTCCGCGCTTCAGTCGGTCTTTCAACCTGGTGCGGTTCATGCACCGGAATTGTATTGCCGGGAGCGGTCGCGGTGCGCGTCGATGGCGGGCCTCTTCGATCTATGGTCGACGGGATGTTCCGTTGCCGGGAGGCGACCTCCGTTTCCTCGCTGCGGCGGAGTTCCTGAACCGGGACCGCCTCAATCTTTCGCCCGCTCCTTCGCTCGATGATCTCCGGTCGCGGGCCTTCGTTGATCACGGTCTTGTTCACCACCTGGACCTTTGTGATGTTGACCGTCTGATTGATCACAGTGGTGTTATTCACGATCACCGTTGTGGAGCGGACAGGCTCCAAGAGTCGCTGCTCGCTCACAAAGACAAACGCGTGCGGGGCCAATGCTGTCTCGCGAACTCCCACCCTGCCGCGTGTTCCGATCCTCGCGGACGGCGGCAACGGCGCCCAGCCGACGTATCCGGCTCCCTGCCGCCAGGAAACCCAGGCGGGCGCCCATTGCGTGTGTGGCACCCAGATCCAGCCAAACTCCACGCTCCAATCCCAGCGGCCATAGTGGTACGTGGCCCAACCCCATGGCTCATTGCTGGCCCAATACCAGCCGGCCTCGGTTCGTTGCCAGTGACCGTCGCAGTAAGGGCGCCACCCGGTTTCCACTCGCGCGGGTTTCCAGCAACGTCCGTAAGATCCGACGATCACCCATGAACCATACGGGCTGAGCGGCTCATAGAAATCGTTTTCGGTGTTAATCACCACGACGGGAGGCTCCACCGAGGTCGCGGGAGTCTCCGACGGAGGTGACGCATACACCGTTCGAGCGGGCTCCTGTTCGACGTAGGTCGTGCATCCGGTGAGCGCCAGTGCAAGTGCGCTGCCGAGGAAGAACCCGAGATTGCGTGTTGATCGTTTTGTTGTCTTCATGGAGGGCTCCCGTTTTGATAACTAAGGTTTCATCACTTTGACGCATGGTCACGAATTGTCGAGATGTTTTCCCTTGTCGGCCAGGGCTGTTGACAAAGTTCACGCAAGTGGTTGCGCAGCCGTAGCCGGTTAACAACCGGCGATACAGCGCAGCGCGGCTGGCGCCGCAACAAAGTAGCGGCACGGGCGAGACGCGCGTGCCACTATTAGTCCGAGGTGACTTCGCCGCGGAGCCGTTTCTTTTCGCTGTGGCGGGCTTTGTCGGCGAGCAGGCGCTCCTTCGCGCGGCGTGACCGTTTCCGCTTCTGGCGGCGGATTTTCTGGAGGCGCGACCGCTCGGACTCCAGGAAGCCTTTCTGCATCCGCTCGATCTTGTCCAGCAACAGCCGCCGGGCCAGAAACCGATTCAACGCCTGGTGCCGCGTTGTCTGGCATTTCACGCGCAACCCGGTTGGCCGATGCAGCAGCATGACGCAGGAGGAGCTCTTGTTCACCTTCTGTCCACCCGCGCCGCCCGAACGGACAAACATCTCCTCCAGATCGCTCTCGCGCACTTCCAACGCCTTCATCCGTTGCTCAAGCTGCGCCAGTTTGTCCGGCGAAGGGGGAAACGAAGTCATGCCGCCAGCGTAGAGGGTTTGCCGGCCGACTGCAAACAGCTCGTCACCGCGGCCGGTCCTTGTATGGGCCGGCCGCTTTCCATTCGTTGCCGACGCGCTGCAACTTCATCCTGGGCGTCCCTTCGTTCGGGTTGAGGCCCTCGACATAAAGTGTGAGAACGACTTCATCATCGGAAAGGGCCTCCTTGTTCAGGATGCGAAAGCCCTTCACCTTTTCGAATTCGGCACGACCGTTGGCCGCGATCTCGGCGTCGGATTTGCCCGCCCACTGCGTCTGCATCCGCTCCAGTTCGGCAGGCGCCATGCTGCCGAGCATGGTTTTCACGTCGCCATTGCTCAGGGCCCAAACAGTGGATTGAAACGCGGTTTCCGGGGTGGCGTAGCCCACAAAGGCCCAGGACTCCTTCGGGAAATTGTCCGGTCCCGCTGCCGCTTCGGGTTGAGCCGTCGAGCGTGGTTTTGCGGCGGTGCGCAATTGACGATTTTCCTCGCGCAGTTTTTCAAGCTCGTTCTTCTGATTGCGGAGAGCCGCAACCTCGCCGCGCAGACGCATCAACTCGGACCGTTGCTCTGGCGTGAGCGCCTGCGCCTGTCGAAGACCGGCGAGTTCGTTGGAAAGCTTTGCGTTCTCGGACTGAAGGCCGGTGAACTGCTCATACTGTCGCAGCAACGCGCGGTTTTCGTTGCGCAGCCGGGTTTGCGACTGATGTTCGAGCACGAGGGTGGTTCCTGCGGCGGCAACAACGACGGCGCTGGCGGCGATGGTCCTGAGTTTGGTCATGGTCGCTATTTACCTATCCGACGCAGCCCGCGAGGAGCAGCTGCCAGGCCGGCCGCTCCCGGCGATGGTCTATTAACTCAACAGGTTTTGGAGAATAATCATCGCTGTCCGGCGAATCTGCTCCGATTGACCTTCGAGAACCCGATATTGTTCGATCCAGCCGGTCTTGGGTTGGTTCCGTTCACGCCAGATCGTTTTGAGGACACGCTCCGTGCGCTCCACCTGTTGCTGCGCCGCGGCGAAGGATTCACGGCCTTCCGGCAGATCGGAAATGTTGCCCACGAAAAACCGGCTGATCCGCCGGTTGCTGAAAACGGCTTGCAACAACATGACCATCGTTTGTTCGTAGGCGTACCAACGTTGTCGCAGCACCTCCTGCAAGAAACTGTGGCGAACCGCGAAGAATTCGGACCGGGGCCGCTCGGTGTATTGGCGGATTTCCCTGGCTTCTGAGGGAAACCAGTTGTAGAGCAGCGCAAAGGTTCCATAGGTGTCGATGAGTTGCTTGGAGTTGTTGTGGTCGGTGGCAATCTCGCCGATGCAAATGTCCTGCTGCAGTTCCTCGCAAATTTCCGGCAGGTCGTGCAGCCGGCTCAAGACTTCCTTGCCGACCCCCGTGCCATAATTGAAATCGCCGGGAATCAGCCAATACACGTCGTCGGGTCCGCCCTGTTCAAAAGCCGTTCCGAGTCCGGAGCACCACATCTGGCACGTATCCACGCACCAGGCATCCAGAATGTCCGAGTGGCGGGCCATGGTGTTTTTTCTGAAATCGAGGAAGGCTTTATTTCCTTCCATGGCGTAGTGTGTCTTGCGATCCACCACGGTGATGGCGCGCGCGTAAGTGTGCTTGTCTGCGTCCAGGCGAGCGATCAACTGATAAAGCTCTTCCAGGTCGGAGTAATGGCCCGGTTGTTTGAACGGGTAAATCACGACCGGATGAATCTTGCCTGTTTGCGTTGTCCCGGATGTTTTCTGGGGCAGGTCGCGTGGGGTTGTTTTCGTGCTGGTTGAATTTTTTTTCATTGCCTGACAACGATTCGAGCAGATCGAATTCCGAGTGCTTCAGCACAGTCCGCCGCGCCTGATCCTCGTACGGACGTGGTCCAGGCTGCAACGGGCGTCTGGGACTCGTCAAAAGTATGCCAACTCCAGCGGCTTCTACAATCTCAAATTCCAATTTTTCGGACGCCACGCAGGAGTGGAGCAGCACAGCGCCAAATCCGCTTTCTCGACCGTGTCCGGCACGTCATCCGGTGGGCGTTGTCTAAGAGATGTTCCGTTCATCTGGTCTTCGGCGTTGCCACCGGACGTGTGCAAGGTTACCAGATGATTTTCTTTCTGATCAACGGTTGCGCCGTGGCGGCGACTCTTCACGCGCGGCCGCGAGGATGGCAGGCGGTTCCGTGGATTGCCGGCACCGTTGCCTTCAATCTTGTGTCGTCGGTGTTCTTCTTCGCGAGTCTGAATGCTGTCGTGCCGTTTTATTCGCGCGGAGTCCCCGAATGGTTGGGGCCGTGGTGAATCGATGTTGGATGTTCGATGTTGGATGTTTTTCCGCGGTTCGGCTCCGGCTCAGCCGGGCTGCGGAAAGCCCGCCCTACCTTGGGCGTTAACATACGGTGGCTTTTTCAACGCAGGAATTTCCGGTCAACCCGATTGATTCAAAACGCTGTTGCTACCAGCTTCGGTGTTGATTGAGGAACTCCACAACCTGCTGGTAGGTCCGGGCGGCGACATCGGCGTTGCGTTTGTCGAAGCCGTGACCGCCGTCGGGAATGGTGACGAACTGGTGTGCGACGCTTTTGCCAGCGAGTTCATTTGCCATTTGGACGGAGAGCTGATAGGGCACGTCGGTGTCTTTGGTGCCGTGGATCAGCAGTGTGGGCGGATATTCCCGCGTCACGTTGCGCACCGGACAAAACGGGTCGAACGCGCGCGGTTCCGCGTCCGGGTCGTGACCGGTCAACACTTTCGGCCAGAGTCCCTGCTGCCGACAGTAAAGGTAGAGTTTCATCCCGCCTGACTCGTCCGCCTCCTCCTTGGTCACAAGCGGTTGCTGGCGGTAGAATGGATCCGGCCGGCTGTACCACTCGCCCGCAATGTCGCCATAGCCCCAGAAGGACACCAGCGCACGAGGCCGCGGCTGGACGCGGAACCCGGTCATCAGTGTCAGGTAACCGCCGGCGGATTGCCCCATTACAAAAAGTTCGTCGGGATTGACGCGAAAAAGTTCCGGTCCGCGTTCGCGCACCCAATTGCAGGCATCGCGCACGTCGTCAATGATCGCCGGCAATTTGACCTGCGGCGCCAGTCGGTAATCAATGGAAACGACGACGTATCCGGCGTCGAGCAGCGCTTGCAACAGGGAGCCGGCTTTAGGTGTCATCTTCCGATCTCCCATCATCAGCGCGCCGCCGTGGATGAAAACGATCACCGGTCGGACCGCGTCACCGGGCAGCCGATGCACATTCGCCTGTAAACGGATCCGTTGCGAATCGAGGATCTTGTAAGCGTAGGTCTTCACCGTTGGTTCATCGGCTGTCGCTCTGAGCGGCGAGGCTAAAGCCGCGGCCAGCAGGAAACGCGCGCAACTCCACCGACGCGCATATGGGAAGGCAAATAGTCGTGAGTTCACACGGGTTCAAAACTAGGGCGGTGATGCTTCACCGGCAATTTGAAAATCCGGTGGCGTACAGTTGTGGGCCGCGCGGAGCGGTTCATGGAGGCCGCGCTGCGACCAACTAAGAAGCGGTTAGCCACGTTTGCGGTTCTGGTCTCCAGCGCGCCAACCCCAGTAGAGTCAAGGACGTTGCGTGCCTTGCCTGGCGTCGGCCGGTTTCACTCCGGCGGCTTGCGGCCCGCGCGCCGGGCCAGGTCGCGGACTTTGGCCACCAACACGTCTTGCGCAGCGGGTGCGAAAAATCCCTCCGTGGTGTAGAGGCCGCGGCATTCGTAGCCGCCTTCTTTGAGCACGCGGGTGGAAGGAAAATATCCGAAGACATCGTTGCAATAGGCGGCGATCCAGAGTTGCAGCGGGCCAATGGCCTGTTCCAAGAGTGGAACGTAGTCCACGACCACCTCGCCCGATAATGCCACCAGTGTCAGGTTCGTGCCGAACTGCCACACCGCCACGGGACAATCATAGGCGCTCGCGGCCTTTACGCCGCGATCCAGCTTCGCCAGCATGGCCTTGGCATTGCCCGCTTGCCAGGACGGCCCGTTCGTCGCCATTTTTTCCAGGTCCGATCGCGAGAATGGTTGCAACGGGAGGCTCGCCTGATCGAGCACACAGGTCAGCGGGCCGCTGACTGGCCGCAGCGCGCCATCCAAAATCCGGCAGACCTCCTGGCCCAGTGTGGCGCCGTGTTCGCGCGCGTATTTCAACGTGCCACGCGGATAAGGGTTGGCGTCTCCGCCGCAGCCAATCATGAACATGGCTTGGGCTTCCGGGTGCTGCTCCTGAATGTAGGCTTGAGCAAATCCCGCGTAATCGCCGCACAGATTGAAATTGGTTTGGGTCAACGTCGTGTTGTGGCAGGCGTAGCCGAACAGCACCGCTCGCAACTTGCTGTCCGCGGAATCGACCCGAATCACGGGCACAGTGCGGTCCACCAGCCCGCGCGGGTTCACGCCGAGGATGACGCCTCGGGTCGTAAACTCGCGCCGGTTCATCGCGAAGTCCGCCACGCCCGACCCCCACGAGAGGTGCGCCGGCTCAAGGCGCGACAACGCTTGCGTGGCTACTTCCACCAATTTGTCCTGCAGACCGCGCGTGTAAGCGACGATGTTGCGGGCATCCTCCGGCGTCAGGCCGGGATCGGCGTGTTCTTCGAGCCGCAGCGTCGGCGCGGAATGAGTGTGGGACGAGCTCAACAGAATCTGGCTGCGGGCCAGTTTTGTTTTCTCCTGAATCCGCTCGCACACCGGTTCGGCCACCGCCCGTGAAATGCCGATCAGATCGGTGGTCACGAGCACCGCGCGATGGCCCTGACGATCTTCCAGCGCGAGCGCTTTGGCGTAGATCTGTTGCGCGACGTTTTCGAAGGGTTTCGTTCGCGAGGCGTAACCGGCCATCGGCACGGGTGTTTCCGGGGTGATCTTTACCGTGGCGAGGCCGGCCTTCCAATCGGTCTCGGCCGCGCGCGTGTGAAAGATAGCGAAAGCTCCGACCGTCAGTGCCAGAATAATTCTCGGGACAGGCACGTTGACGATCCTTTCACGCGCCTGCTCAGACATCCTGCGCAGGGGGCGGTTCATGGTTCGTGAGCAGTTCCAAAAATAAAAGGACCCTGCTGAGGATGGGGAAGTTTTCATGGGACCATTTCTAACCGATGTGCCTCAAACTGGCGAAGGGATAATTTCTGAGTGCGCCCGGGTCCCGGAGAGAGGCCCCGAGACAATTCTTGCGTCCGGAATCGTAGCCGCCGACGTTAGTCGGCGCTAATCCTTTGACACGAAAGCAAACAAGTGCGCCGACTCACGTCGGCGGCTACGCGGGTTCATGGTAAAGGCCCAGGGCGGTTTGGGATGGTCGCCGCTCAGCCGCGCGAAGTATTCTACTCGTCTGTGAGGGTGATGGGTTCCGGCGTCAGGCGATAGAACCGGCGCGGGAAGTTCGCCGCCTCGTCATCCACAAAGTGGAAGGCCCCATCGCAAGCGGGCGAGTCGCACAGCGTCTCCCAGTTCCGTAAGTCGTTACTGGCTTCAACGCGGAAATTGACGCCGGTCTCCGCCGCGAAGCAGATGTTCAGCAAACCGTCCGGCAGCGACAGGCACTGTCCACCAGCCGATGCGCGCAGCAGCGGAAAGTCGCTGATCAACGCCACGGCGCGCCGCGGGTGTCCGACGCGGTATGTCGGCGGTTGTTTTCCGGGCGGATCTTCCAAGCGCAAGATCACTGTTTCGATTTGTTCGGCTAGATTGTCCGCGATGGGTCGCACGGTGACCGTGAGATATCTCTGCCCCGGGGGAATCACGGCCGAGCCGGACAACTTTTCGTAATCGACGCCATTCTCCGCCGTGCCGTGCAGGGAGTAGTTCACCACCAGTTCTTCGTTCGTCGGTCCAAAGCGGCGAATGCGGAACGTCGCGGTGTTAAGTTCGGTGTTCGATCCTGGCTCAACGGCAAAGGCGTCGCGGGCAACCACCCGGACAATCGGTGACAAGTCTGGTATCGTCACACGAATCTCGATCGGAGCCGACCCGGCGGTGGCAGCGTCGTCGTCGGTCGCACGCGCCGTCAGGACGTGAGGGCCCGGTGTGGGGAACCGCCAGACGAAATCGAAGGTCTGAGTCCGGCCAGCTTCTGGCGGTGGGACGAACTCGACGTTGCGCTCGCCGATCTTCCGATCGTCCGCGAAGAACTCGACTTTGCGAATGAGACCATCGGGGTCGATGCCTTCGGCGATGATTTCGATGGCCGTGTCGGGCGGGAACTCGCTGCCGGTTGCCGGCCAGATGATGGCGATATGGGGCGACTGATTCGCGACCGGACCGACCGTGATGTGCACCGGTGCTGATTTCAAGAGGGTGCCGTCCGCGCGGATCGAGCGCGCCGTCAACACATGAGGGGCCGAAGCAGCGTTGCGCCACGAAAAGCTGAATGGAATGGGGGTTCCAGGATCGGGAGCGCGGAAGAAGTCGATCACGATCGTCGTGAGCCGTTGTTCGCCATCCCAGAACTCGATGTAGCCAATGTAGCCTTCGAGATCGATGGCGGTCGCTTCGATGAGAATCGTTTCGCCAGGCTGGAAACTGGCGCCATCTGACGGCCTGGTGATGACCAGACTCGCTTGCGTAATGGCGTCGTCGCGGATGAATACCGTCGCGCTCTCGTGTGCGGGATCAATCTCGAAATCGTAGCAGGGCGGCAGCAACCCGGGGGGCGGACAATTCGAAATAGTTGCTACCAACGTTTCGATGCCTTCCGGCACCGAGTCATTGATCGCGGTGACGCGAATCACCGTCGAGGTGACGCCCGCCGGGATGGACAC
>QHNT01000407.1 GCA_003218515.1 Verrucomicrobiota bacterium
TAGGCGCGCTTCTCAGAAAATTCGTGGAAAAAGCCATCATCCTCGCCTTCACGCTCCCAGCCGTCGCCGTTGTCGCAGTTGTGCGTCGCGATGACCATGATCCGGCCCTTGTCGTCGAAAATGGCCCGGACGTGCATCTCCCTGCACTCCTCGCCGTCATGGTATTCCCAGGTGACACCATAGGACCCACTATTTGGGTCCAAGCTCCATATCCCCTGACGTATATTCGGGGTTTGCAGCTTGCTCTTGGGCACTTTGAGGTCGAACACGCAGTGGAAGAGCTGGTTGGTCATACCCAGTTCGACGAACTCGCGTTCGGGCAGAACCCGTTTGATCTCACCATGAAAATTGGCCCATTGCCGCTCTCCCCAGAAATCGTCGGCCATGAGCACGCCGCCGTTGAGCAAATACTTCCGAAGGATGGGCACTTCTTCGTCCCTCAACATCAGGCTTCCCGGCTCCACCATGTAAATCCACGGATAATCGAACAGGTCCGGATCCGTCAGATTCAGCACACGCCCGTCGGGATCGACCTTCAAGGAGGTCATTTGTTGGAGTCGAAACGACAAATTCAGGTCGCTGTCGGGAAAGTCGGTCCACCATTCGCCCATACTCCACGAACTGTAAGGTGATCGCTCGCGCCGGATTCGCGCGAAGGTAAACACGTCCTTCTCGAAACCCGCTGTATTGGTCCAGTTGGGCGGCGCGGTGCTGTGCCAAGGAACTTCCCGCGCCGTGCGACACGTTTCATATTCGGGAAGCCATCGTTCGCCACCGCCCCAACCGCCCCTCCAACGTTGCGCGAACAAAACGCCCGCCAGCAGCGGGAACAGCAGCAGCAACAACCTGAGAGTTCTCACGGCTTGTTCTCCGGAGCCGCTCCAGCCGCGCTCTCTTTGGCAGGTGGCGATTCGCCGTTGATTTCCAGGAGCAACCGAAGCGCTTCGTGGAAGCGGGGCGCTTCCTCCAGCGCCTGCAACGCGTGCCGTTTCGCCGCCGGATCGCCCGCCTTGCGCAGCAGCCTGGCCAGACGAAAATGGACTTCCGCCGGGTCCGGCGGATCGAGCAGCAGCAGTTTTTGATACGATTGAATGGCCGCCTCGGTCCTGCCTGATTCCTCGCTCGCACGCGCGCGGTAGCGATACGGCTGTGGCAGCAGCGGATTGACGGCCAGAAAACGTTCAACGTTTTCCGTCACACTGGGCCAATCTTTGGCGGCCTCGTCCAGTTCCATCAATCGGAGATAAGCGTCGGTGGCATCGGATTCGAGGGCGGCCAGCTTCGACAATGCTTCGCGTTCCTGATTGGTCTCGTTCAGTCCTCGAAAAGCCGCCGCCAGCATCGCGTAGGCATTGTCGGAACCGGTTTGGGCGGGGCAAAGCTCGATGATTTTCTTCAACGGCGCCTTGGCTTGCTCCCATTTCTTTGCCGCCAGCGCCGTCCTGGCCTGGCGCATCAATTCCCAATAGTTGGTGGAGCCCGCCGCGGGCGCCGATTCCGTGACGGCGTGTGGCAGCGGCGGGGCAGGAGCTACGTTTGTCCTGACCGACCGGGGTGTATCAACGCGATTCGTGAAAGACGAATCGGCATCCAGGAACGCCGGAGTTCGCGATTGCCTTTTTGGTTTTTCCCAGTCCAGGCCGGGCGCCAGATTTTTGGCGCGCTCGCGGGCGAAGGCGGCAAAATCCTTCTCAAACTTTTCCATCGGCTCGGTGTGCGAGCTGATGGCTTCGTTGATGTCCGCTCCTTCGCCGAGGTCGTGAAGTATTCGTTTCAGGCTTTCAAAACCGAAACCTTGAACCAGGAACTCCACGACCAGGGACGATTCGTAGTAAGCGAACTGCACGTGCAAATCGCTCTTCGGCGAGAGGAACGCCGCGCTGAGTTTGCCGACCGGCGTGAGATCGTCGCCCAAAACCATTTCGTGATACCGCGGGTTCATCGCCTGGCCCCAGGTTGGGTTGGCCTGCTTTTCCTCGTAAACCGAGATGCCTTCACTGAGCCAGCGCGGCATCTTGTTGCGCGTCAGCCCCAGCGTGATGACGTGACAAAACTCGTGCCAGAGCACCGCTTCCCAGTTTGCCGGGTGCGCCGCCTGCGAGGCCGGGCTGTTCGCGGTGACGACGTGTCCGAAGCAAACGCCGAGAAAACCGGGATTGTCAGGCAGCCCGAAGGTGCGCACGGCAAAATCCTTTTGTTCGGTAAAAATCTCAACGGTGGTTGGCCGGTCGAGGTTCAGTCCGTACTTTTCCGACAGACGATTCCTGGCGCGCTGCAGCAAGTCCAACACACGGTCGCCGTAAATCGCCGCTTCGGGCCGGCTCATCCGCACGACGAAGTCCCGGTTCGTAACGGTCTGAAGGGTCGAGAAGGTTTCGCGCAGTGTGACCAGATTGTAGGCCGTCACATCGTAACCGTCCCGCTGATGCACCTCATCCGCAAGCTGCCAACCTTCATCCTCCTGGCCGAGGCGAAGCAAATCCTGCGCGAGTTGGATTTTTGCCGGGAGAAAGCCGGGGTCGAACTTGAGCGCCCGGCGCTGATAACCCGATCCCTCCGTGAAGCGATATTTCTGCGAGAGCTTTTTGCCGATCAGATGGTCCACCTTGGGATTCGTCGGCCAGAATTTGAGCGCCTTTTCGCGCGCTTCGTCTTCGGCTTTGGTCTCGTTGCGCAAATGAGCCAGCACCGCGCGATAGGCCCACGCTTCCGGTTGCCAGGAATTCACGGCAAACGCCTGGTCGAGCATCTCCCCGGCGGCGGTGTACTCCTCGGCATCGATCGCGTGATCGGCCAGCAACAGCAGGGCCGGCACGTGATTGGCGTTGTGACTCAACGCGGCTTCAAGCGACTTGAGCATCAACGGGCGGGCGCTCGGCGCGTAGGCCCGCGCCAGTCCAAAGTGCATGTCCGGGTCTTCGGGGAATTTTTTCAGCGCGTCGCCGAAGATTTTTGCCGCCAGCCCATAATCCTCCTTCTCCAACGCCAGCTCGCCGCTAGCCAGATAAGCCTCGCGCAGATTGGGGTCGGCCGTTTTTGCCTGGTCGAAGAAATTTTCCAGGACCAGTTTCGGTTCCGCGCCGAGCAGCAGCGCGGCTTTGCCCAGCGCGACCAGGTTTGGCGGATCACGATACATCCATCGGCTCGAGCCGCCCCGATCGTTGATTTCCTCCAATAACCCCCGCGCCTCGTCCGTCCGGCCGTTGGCGTTGAAGACTTCGCGGCCGGCCAATCGCAAGCGGATGCTCGATCGGTAAAGCGGCAAAGCGTTCGTCAACACCGCTTCCGCCTCCGGATACCGGCCCGTGGCCAAAAGCGACTTCATCAGCAGCATCGCCCACTCTTCATCACGCTGCTTGCGCACGGCCTCCTCGCAGCGGCTGATGCACTCGGAATAATTGCCGGTAACGAATAATTTGCGGCACTCCTCCAGATCAGCGGCGGCGACCGG